>DATLVJ010000147.1:0-2997 GCA_035577585.1 Candidatus Limnocylindrales bacterium | reverse complement strand
GATGAAAAGCGAGAATGGGCGGAATACCGCGGGCGAACACGCGCTGCAGACGATTACCGAGACGACTGGCGGGGCGATGTTTTTTCCGGATTCTCCGCAGGAATTGCCGGTTATTTTTGACCGGATTGATGCGGAGTTGCGGACGCAATACCGGCTGGCGTACTACCCGAATCCTAGGGGGGCAGCGAATACGTATCGTAAGATTGAGGTGAAGATGCTGCCGGGTTATACCGCGAGGCATCGGACGGCGTATCTGGTGACGCAGTAATTGCACACTTAGGGACAGAATGGCGATTGAATATTTAGAGGCGGCAGTTGAGATTGCACGGGAAGCGGGGGCGGTGCTGCGCGAAGAAGCGCACCGGCCGGTGGATATTTCGTATAAGGGCGATTATGACCTGGTGACGCAGGCGGACAAGCGGTCGGAGGCGGTGATTGTCGGGCGGTTGCAGAAATACTTTCCGGGGCATGCGGTGGCGGCGGAAGAGGGGACCGGGAAAGAGACCGGCTCGGAATTCAAGTGGCATGTGGACCCGCTGGACGGGACGACGAATTTCGCGCATGGGTACCCTTGTTTCTGCGTTTCGATGGCGCTTGCGAAGAGCGATGAGCTGCTTCTGGGCGTGATTTACAATCCGATGTCGGAAGAGCTGTTTTCGGCGGCGAGGGGCGAAGGCGCATTTTTTAACGGGAAGAGGATGCAGTGCTCAAAGATACCGGCGCTGCGGAGCAGTCTGTTGTGCACGGGATTTCCGAATCATAAGCGGGATGCGCATCCGAATATTCATTACTACTGGGATTTTACGTTGTACTCGCACGGGGTGCGGCGAGACGGATCGGCGGCATTGGACCTGGCTTATGTGGCGGCCGGGCGATTTGACGGATTTTGGGAGTTCGGGTTGAAGCCGTGGGATACGGCGGCCGGGGTGGTGATTGTGGAAGAGGCCGGCGGAAAGATCAGCGACCTGGATGGGAAGCCGTATGTTTTGGGCGGAAAGACGATTTTGGCGACGAACGGGTTGATCCACGCGGAGATGGAAAAGATGGCCGCGGAGATTGGGAAGAAAGAGAAGTTGGGCGTGTAGTCATAGGCGTGGTTGGTGTTCCGTGACGCGTGGCCCGAAAAGGCGGGGCGTGTAGAACTCGCGAAGAAATATTTGTCGGTTGTGAAATTTTCAGACGTTCGGAAATAAAACGTGCCGCACCTATGGCACTAGGGCAGTTTGTGGTCGTGCACCTGGCGCTCACCCTTCGCCTTCGCTCAGGGCGGGCGCGCTGGGCTAATTTATGTCGCGCCTGTGGCGCAATTCGGCAAGAACGCATGGCTTCGGTGCCCTCGGTTGAATCTCCATTCATTTGTCTCAGTGTTAGGAACATTCCCGGCTCATTGTGTCGGCTTGTCTCCCGCCCCACCACTCCAATTGGTACCCCCCTTATTTCGGAAGTGTGGGAAGGAAAGGAGTTATGCGGGTGAATTCTGTAAGTGTTGAATCTGCAGTGGTTGAAGACATTTACTTTGATCGAGATTCGCGATGGGTTTGTAAGTGTGGAGTGGAAAGAAGTTACCACGTCTTTTTGAAGGATGCGGAATCTAAAGCGATTAGAAGGGCACCAAGAGAACAGAACTGAGGAGGCTTCGCAAGGGACTGGGCGCACCTTAACCTGTAGGTAAGTATATAAAAGAGTAAAATATTGTCAAGGGGAAAATGGGGAATTGGCTTTAGGTAAGGCTGATTTGGACCTCACGGAAATCTTATGAGGGAGGCGGTACTGTTGAATTGCAACGACGGGGACATCATCTGACATTCAGCGGCACTGGGTAGGTGCCGTGCCTGAAGAAAATTCGTTGCCCAAAATCGAGTAGGAGAGAAAAGTCTTGCGTACATGGATATGTAGCGGGTTGTTGTTTGGCCTGGGCACAGTTGCGTGCCTGGGCGTTTGCGGAGTAGGGCGCGCAGACGATGGCAAAAAGGGAAATGATTCGGCGCCGACGTCTGTACAAGCGGCGCCAGTGGCGAACGGCGAGGCGAGTGGAGTGGCAGTGGATTCAAAGACATCCACCGCAGAGGAAGCCGCAGCATCTTCAGCCTCGGCAATGCCCGAGAATCCAGCGGCTCAAGGCACACCACAGGCCGCCGGTGGACAAGGCTCCGGCATCAACAGCAATTACGCCTTGAAGGGCAATTTTTTCCAGCGACTGGTGCAGTTCTACCATCAGGATTGGGCGGGCACGAATCCTTCGGCAACCTTGCCGGCGAAACGGGGTCTTCCCGCTCCGCTGGATTCTCCGCCATTCCCGTCTTCCGACTGGACCTACGGAGGGGCGACCGACATCGGCGCACCGGATGGGAATACATATCCCTTGATGACCGCGCTGGGACTGGAGAACAGCCGCACGAAAGTGTACGGATGGGTGGCGACAAGCATTAATTTCAGCACCTCGGGGCACAACAACTTCCCTGTTTCTTATGACATTCTTCCGAACAAGATTGAAATGAATCAGGCAGTGATTTACATCGAGAGGTTGCCTGATACCGTGCAAAACGATCATTTCGATTGGGGATTCCACGTTACGGCGTTCGAGGGCACCGACTATCGGTTTACGACGGCGAAGGGATACTTCAGCCAGCAACTTTTGAAGTTCAATCGCCAGTACGGGTTTGATCCCGTGCTCGAGTACGTAGACTTGTACTTGCCGGTCAAAGAGGGGCTGAACATTCGAATTGGGAGGTTCCTGTCGGTTCCTGGGATCGAAGCGCAGTTGGCGCCAAATAATTACAATATGACGCACTCGCTGCTGTATACGATCGATCCCTTTACGGACACCGGGATCATCGGTTCACTGAAACTGAACAAGCAATGGATGATTCAGCTGGGGCTGTCAGCGGGTCATGATGTTGCGCCGTGGACGAGTGACGCCAAAGCCTCGGGCATCTTTTGCTTGAACTATTCCACCAAGAGCAACAACGACAATTTTTACGCTTGTGCGAACGGCAT
>DATLVJ010000146.1:0-14806 GCA_035577585.1 Candidatus Limnocylindrales bacterium | reverse complement strand
CAGCAGGAGCACGGTGACGACCATCAGGTTCGGATAGTAGACGTTGAGCATCAAGCCTGTGATCAACGCCAGAACGAGCCATTGCCCGAGGGTTCGTTCGCCGCGGGTTCGCTCCCAATACCACAAGAACAAGGCGACGGTGAAAGCCGAGTGCGCATGCGACCACGAAGGATTGAAATACATGTACACGGGAAGCGAGCTGGCCCACCAGATGGCGAGGGTGGCGATAAAGGCCCACAGGGGATGCACATATTTCCGGGCGAGCCGGAAGGAAATGAGCAACGCAAGAAAACCGTAGAAAGCAGTGCCAAAAGCCATGGCGTAGCGGTACGGCGCCGAAAAACCATCCGCCCGAACCGAAGAACCAAATTCCCGCGCCAGCAGTGCGCCGCCATGGGCCGCCAGAAGGAAGGGCGACCAGAGCAACGAGGGTCCGACGGTGAAATGATTGTCAAGATGGCCGGTGACAGTACGGTACTCGGACTTCGGCCTGCCGGAATCGTCTAGCCGCGCTCCGCGAAAGCTTTCGTTGGCGGACTGATAATCGTGGGTGAAATCCAGGCTGTGCTCGATCAGCGGCGCCCGGGCGTAGGCGTAGTAGCCGACGCCATCCCCGCGAATCCAGGGGTTCATCAGGGGAAGCGAAAGAAGAAACAACACCAACAGGCAGCGTTCAAGGATCCGTGGTTGCACCTTCGGCTCGGTGCTCGAAGAAAGAGCGGCCACCTTTGTTTCTGGAACCGTTGCAGGGGCAGACCCAGCCCTGGGCACGTGCTTCAAACTCATCCGGTACCTTTGCTCGGAAGCATAGCTGTTTCGTACCGCTCAGTTGATCTCAGCAGCAATTAAAGTATGAAGCAGATAAATCCTGAAAAAATTCAGCCCGCCGAGCGTTTGGCCGCTGCCGCCCCGGCGAATATACCTTCTTTTTGCCGGAAGTAAGCCGCCACCCGATCAATAATATCAGCAAGATTTGTTTGCGGACGAAAACCGGTCAAGGCATGAAGCTTTTCGATTGAAGGCACGCGCCGCATCATGTCTTCGAATCCCGGCTCATAGGCCTTGTCGTAGGGCACGAACTGGATGGGAGAATCGCTTCCCGTCCGGTGCTTCACAATCTTGGCAAGATTTTCGATTGAGACTTCTTCGATGTTACCGATATTGATCACTTCCCCGACTGCCTTATCCAGAGGCAGCAAGCGCAGCAAGGACTCCACGGTGTCGCGGACGTCGCAGAAACAGCGCGACTGCTGCCCGTCGCCGTAAACTTCGATGGGAGCCCCCTCGAGGGCCCGCTTCACAAAGTTGGGGAGAACCATCCCGTAGCGCCCCGTCTGCCGCGGACCCACGGTATTGAAAAAGCGAACGACGATGACGGGTTGCTTCTTTTCTCTCCAATAGGCAAGCGCAAGAAATTCGTCGAGAGCCTTCGAAGCGGCGTAACTCCAGCGGCCCTTCGTGGTGGCGCCGAGCACCAGGTCGGCATCCTCGCGAAACGGCACATTGGTGTTTTTTCCGTAGACCTCCGAAGTCGACGCGATCAGAACGAGTTTTTTCTTTTTGGAGGCCGCTTCCAGAACCATCTGGGTCCCGTTGACGTTGGTCTCAATGGTGCGAACTGGACTCTCCACAATGAGTTTCACGCCGACCGCGGCCGCCAGATGCACGATCACATCGGCGTCGTCCACCAACTCCGCCAGGACTTGCCGGTTTTCAATTCCATCCAGATGATAGTCCAACCGGTCGGAGTCTTTCAGGTGGCGGATATTCTCCATGCTGCCGGTGGAAAGATTATCGAGCAGCACCACCTGTTCGCCTTTTTCAAGCAATCGCTCGGCGAGATGGGACCCGATGAATCCAGCGCCCCCCGTTATCAAATATCGCACGCCACCTCCTAGAGTTTATCCGAATCGTCCTGATCCAAAGGCTTCGATGGGACGTGCTCGGGAGCTTCTTCTTCGTGACCCAATTCCAGGCTTTCCTGGGGGCCATAGCCATAGGAATAGGGGTAATAGCGATAGGAATAGTAGTAGTCCGGAGCGCTCGCATCCACGGCGTTCAGAACTACTCCCAACAGGCGACTCTTTACGCTGGTCAGCAGATCTCTAGTGCGCGTAAATGCCTCTTTGGGGGTTTCGCCAGAGCGCACCACCAACAGTACGCCATCCGCCTGCACCGAAAGAATCACGGCGTCCGTTGCGGCCATAATCGGCGGCGAGTCAATCACAACAAATTTGTACTTGGTGCGGAGTTCGGCGATGGCGTCCGCCAGTTTATGCGAAGAGAGCAAATCGGCCGGATTCGGCGGCAGCGGGCCCGTGGGAATCGCGGCCAGGTTCGGAATCGCCGGGTGCGGAACGGTCACCAAATCCAGGGTGGATACACCCGCCAGATAGGAACTCAAACCGGCATATTTGCCGGGGCCAAGATTCAGCAGTCTGCCGATACCTGGTTTGCGAAGGTCCGCATCCACCAGAACCGTCTTGTCGCCGAGTTGCGCCAGGGTAACGGCGAGGTTGGCGGCCGCGGTGGTTTTACCCTCGCGGGGCAGGGCGCTAGTGACGAGGATAACCTGTGGCGGGTGATCCGGCTGAGAGAGGAGAATTGCGGTGCGCAAAGCGCGGAAGGCTTCCGACATCTGCGATTTCGGCAGGTGCTGCGCCACAAGCTCTATGCGCTTGTCATGACCATTCGTTGAAGCGCCGCCAAAGATCCCCATTCGACGCTTGTGAGATCCGCTCTCACCAAATGCGGGCACCACGGCGAGGCTGGGCAAGCGAGTGAGCGTCTCGATGTCGTCAGGAGTCTTCACGGTGTTGTCGAGGTATTCGCGCAAAAGGGCCAGGCCGATCCCCCCAACCAAGCCGACCAGGAAAGCCAGCGCGATGTTGCGGGCCTTGGCGGGCCGCGCGGGGTAGGAAGGTATCATGGCCGGGTCCACGACACGAAGATTGGAGGACTTCAACCCCTCGGCAATTCCCGCTTCCTTCAGCTTGGTCAACAAGCCTTCATAGAGAGTCTTGTCCGCTTCAGACTCTCGCTTGAGAATGTTGTACTGGACCATTTTTTCCGCCATGTTGTTGGTCTCGGCCTTTTGCAGTTCCAGGGCTTGGCGGATGAGCTCTTCCCTTTGTTTCGCTTCGCGGTAGTCGCTTTCCAACTGAAGAATGATGCCTTTGCTTTCGCGGGCGATCTGGTCGTCCACTTCCTTCATCTGCGCCTGCAGACGCTGCACCTTGGGGAAGTTGGGGCCGTACTGATTGACGGCTTCCGTATAGAGAACGGCAAGGTCGGCGCGTTTTTTCTGCAGGTCCTGCAACAGGGCATCGGCGCGGATTTCCGGCACGGCGTCGATATCGCCGGCTTTCGCGTACTCGTAGAGCGCCTGCTTTTTCAGGGTTTCCCCTTGTGCATCGGTAAGCTGCTTATCCAGATCCGCCAGCCGCTGGCTGGTGATGTTGGACTTGTCGTCGACGCTCCAGATCTGATTCTGCCGCTCGTAATTGATTCGGGCGTCTTCCGATTGCTTCACGGTCAGTTTGAGTTCGTTGAGCTGGGAAGTGAGGAAGCGTGTGGCTTCGAGCGTCGCTTCATAGCGGCTCTGAATATTCTGGGCTTTGAAATTCTCAAGGTGGGCGTTCAGAATCCGGGCGGCCAGCACGGGGTCGGTGGATTCATAGCTCACTTCCATCAAGCGGCTGGAAGGAATGCGCTTCACGCTCAGGCTGCTCAGGAACGCCGCGACTTCCGGGGGGCGCTTCTGATTGGCGAGAGAGCCGGTGGCGATGGCCTCCGACGGGACCCCGCCGGCGGAGAATTCCGGGTTGGCGGCCAAACCGGTATTACGGATGGTTTGCAGCGCCAGGGTTTCGCTGGTGAGCACCTTGGATTGGGTCTCGATGTAGTTGTCGAGATCCATCATGGAATCGTAGGCATCGGCGCCCTGGAACGGAAGAATGTTGGTGTTCTCTCGATCGATTTCAATGGTGGCGCGGGCGATGTATACCGGGCGCATGCGGAACGTGGCGATGCTGACGATGGTCACGACGGTCAGCAGAAACGACAGGATCAACCACTGGTGCTTGCGAAGAATCAGTAGGTAGTCATAGAGGTGCGGCTCGCGCGGAGACAAATCGATCGCCGGCAGACGGGTCGACGCAGGGATCACGTCGACGGACCCATTGCTTCCGGGTGTTCGTGGAACCAGCTTGGAGTCTTCGATCATAGTCCGTTCTTAGTGGTACGCCAGCCGAAAAACGGCCACGGCCGCGCCAATACCGAGGGCAATCTCCGCTGTCTTAATCAAAGCTTGTTTGGTCCGGTCATCGGGAATAAAAAGAATATCGCTGGGATGCATAGTGATGTCTTCGGACTGCCGGTTCAGCACCTTCTTCAAGTCCACTTGTGTTTCCGTCTGTTTGCCGGTGTCGTCTTTGCGGATGATTACCGCGTGCTGGGTCTTGGCGATGTTCGTGAGCCCTCCGGCAAGGGAAAGCACTTTCAAGGTTGTAAGCTGGGTGCGGTCATTGGAAACAACGAAGCCACCTGGGCGGGTAACTGCGCCAAGGACATAAACAATGCCTGCATGGGGGACGGTGACCACATCGCCGGCGTGCAGCTGGATGTTATTGCGGGTGTCGCCGGTCTCCAGGAGATCATTCAGATTAATGGTGATGGACGTGGCGTCTGGATTTGGAGAATTTGCAGCCGCATTCGGAATTGCGGGCGACGTCGGGGGAGTGGCACGCGCCAATTCTTCAGCGGAAGGAAAGGGTGACGACTTTGGCGATGCGTCGTCTTTTTTTTCCGCAAACCCAGAACTGGCCGGCTGATCGAGTGGGGGCGGCTCGCCAGATCCAGGGGCCGTAGTTGCGGAAGTGGATTGCGGATTGGCGACTTCAACCATGGTGAAGAGCTTGTGGCGCGTCACGATGACGGTGTCACCGGCATCGTTGGAGATGCCTCCAGCTTCGGCGAGAACTTCCAGTAAGGTGACTTCCCGGTCCGCCTGATACACCATCGGGCGCTGAACCGCGCCCACCACGGTGATCGGCTGGCTGCGATGTTCTTTGACGGCTACTCCAACCTCCGGATGAGAAACCAATCCGTTTGCTTCCAGGAGTTCGGCAATTTTCTCTTCCACCTGGGTCTCGCTGAGTCCCGCCACCTGGAGACGCACGGGAATGAGCGGAATGTTAATCGTGCCGCTCTGGCTGACGCGCACTTCTTTCGAAAGCTCCGGCACATCGAAAACCGAAATGTCCAGCAAATCCCCGCTGCCAATCACGTAATCGTGAGGGGCGGAATTCTTCGCGCCCATGGTAAGGGTTCGGATGCGATCGTTTACCTGCTGGGGAGTTTCACCGACGGTGACATTCTGCTGCGCGCGCGCGATGGAAGGCAAGCCGAGCAAAGTTGCGGCAACAGCGCAGAGAAAAAGGTAGCGCCGTCCCACGATTGAATATGGGACCATCAAAATGGGTGACCCCCCGTCCGCATTATACATTCTGACACCGTTAACTGCCCTCTACTTTTCTTGTTTTCCGGCGGGGCGGGGAGTTTTCGGGCGTTCCTGGAGTCGAAGACTGCAGGCGGGCGGTTGCCAGATGAGCCGACACGAAAAACAACAAAGCGTTGGCTGGGATATGAAGATTAAAGTCTACTAAACTATGGACCAATAGCCCACAACAACCCACCAGACCCGACAGGTTCAGCGCCGCCCCAAACGACCCGCCCAGATCCTTCAGCCCTTTGACCGATTCGATAAATAGTATGGCCAGGAACCACAGACAGCAGAGCGCGCCGGGAACGCCCGTTTCCGCAAGGGTTTCCAGGTAGTCGTTGTGAGCATGGTTCACGATTTTTGCGTCGTACAAAGACTCGTACGGCGGAAAAACCATCTGAATCGTCCCCAAACCGGTGCCCAAGGCCGGGTGGTCCAGGAAAATCCGCCACGTGTCATGCCGCATGGAGGCCCTTTTGTCCATCGAGACGTCCAGCGTCTGGTAGCTGGAGAACCGCTGCAAGACCTCCTGAACGCCGATCCAGGAAACGACCAAAATTGCGCAGAGAACCACTACGCCGCCCACCAGCATGTACCTGCTTTGGAGCCGCCGGACCAGAAGGAGCGAGAAAAGAATCACCATCTGCACGGCGAAACTTACGATGCCGCCGCGGGAAGCGGAGAGTATCAGCGCCACGATCGGGACTGCGGCAAACAGTCCCACCAGGAACAAACGTTCCCGCCGTACTTTTCCCAATACCAGGGGCACCAGCGCGACGGGGATCAGCATCTCCGCAAATCCCGCAAAGTGGTTGCGGTTCACATACGGCCCGAAGGGATACCCGCCGTAACGCATCACCCGAAACCAGTAAAGCTTTCCGTTGAACGTCAGGTGCTGCAGGATGCCGAACACCGAAACGAAGAATCCCAGCGACATCAGAAACCACAACAGGCCTCTCCAGTGGCTCATGCGGGAATACGCCTGCGGCAACAGAACCAGAAGGATGATGTACACGATCAACAACTGAAACTGCATCCGCGTGTCGTAAAGCGAATCCGTCCGGTGGAAAATCAATTGGATCAATACCACCAGGGCGAACGCCAATAGCGGCGGCAGCAGAGGAGAAATTGCGATCGCTTCCTGGCCCAAGGCATAGGTCCGCAGCATCCAGATCACCAACAGCGCAGCAAACCCAACTTCCAGGACGCCTTGCGACCACTCTTCCACGCCTCCATAAGCCAGCACCGCGAAACTTAGAAGAACGCAAATGCCAATTCGCAAAAATTTCATGGCCGGCGGCGCCCCCCTGCTTCCGGCACCAGGGTTACGTCATCCACCCAGGCATCGCCCGAAATGTGGATGTCCGCATCCGTGCTGGGATCACGCGTGATGCACACCTCCACCAAGCGGACGCCGGGGCCGGCTGTCCAATCCTGTTCGATCGAAGTCCATGGCATGGTTCCATGAATTTCCCGGCTGGTTTCCAGGGGAATCTGATTATTTCCCAGCGATTTCAAGTGAAATCGGATTCCCTGGTCCCCGGTAATATTTCTTGTTTTCACCCAACCGGAAAAAAGATATTTCGTGCCCGGCGTCACCACCCCGAAGGCACAGGCAATATCCGAACCCGGGTTGTGTTTTCCATCGAATGTCAGGCGAAGCGACTGCTGGCCGGAGAGCTTTTCGGCCGTGTCAATTTCCGCGTGGACTCCCTCTAGCAGCGAGTGAAAATACCACGCAAAAGCTTCATTGCTGAGGCCGGACTCAAAACTGGGATCCCAGAGAACGGAATCGCGCGGCTGAATCAGCGGTGGCAAGTTCATCGTGGAAGTTCCCTGATCCCAGACCTCGCGGGCGGCAGCATAGTCTCGATGGGTCTGCAGTGCCCCCACAAATTTGTCGAATTGCCACAGCTTCAGGTGCGGATCCAGCTTCATCAGCCGCATCCACATGGTCTGCGCGACCGCCAACTGCTGGGAATCCACGGCTTCGGCAATCGCATCCACATAGACGGCGGGGAGAGGGGGAAGAAGGTCATTCAAAATCGCATCAATGTCCGGGTCGGCGCGATACACGCGCGAAAAAACGGCACCCGCGCGGCGTGGATCCGCCTGCAGTGCCAATCGTAGCTCGGCGAACGCCTCGGGAAGTGTGCCTTGCCGGAGAAGAAAATTTCCGTACCGCCAGGCAACATCGGCGGAAGCGGGGTATGTTTTCTTCGCGTGCAAATAGGCTTCTTGCGCAGCGGCCGTGTTTCCGTCGGTTTCATACGCCGTGCCAAGATCCAGCAACGCTTGCGTGTAACCGGGATTGAGGGCAACGGCTTTCTGGTACGACTCCACCGCCGCAACCACATCCGGCTGTTCCAAATTGAATTGTTGATAGTGGCCGAGCCGATACCAATAGTCGGGATTGCGCGGCTCCAAGCGAACCGCCCACTGCAACTCACTGAGGGATTTGCCATCCGCGGCAAGTCCGGCAATTCCCGAACGCACCCCAAAGAAAGACACCCAGAGCGCAAGAATCAGGGAGCCGATGACGAGCAAGCCTCGTGAGAGGGAATCCGAAAGGCGCAGAATCATCAGAAATTACTGTGCCTAGAGAGAACAGTAGAAGCAAGAATAAATTGAAACAGGGAGTGAAAATGTTTGTTCCAGATTGAAACAGTCTACTTTCCGGACCAGGCGACCTGACTTTCTTCTACTCGGCCGCGCCGGCGCACATCAATTCCGAGGCGCTTGATTTTCTGATTCAACGTGGAAAGTGGAATCAGGAAACGCTCCGCGGCTTCGGTTTGATTCCAGCCGGTGCGTTCGAGCATGTCCACGATGATGCGGCGCTCGACTTCATCAATGATCTGAAAAAGGGAGGGGTTCGGATTGTCGGCGGCAGTGCGCGAGCCGGCTTCGCCCGGCAGCGGCGGCAGAAATTCAGAAAGCTGCAGGCGGACGCCGCGGACGATTTCCTTGCTGCGCAGCGATTCCGGCAGGAGGTCAACGTCCACGCGCTCTTGGGTGGAAAGCACCACGGCGCGTTCGACGACATTTTCGAGTTCGCGGACGTTTCCGGGCCAATCGTAATCCATCAGGAGTTTCATGGAAGATAGAGTGAACAGGCGCAAAGGCTTTGAATTTTCCGTGCAGAAGCGTTCGAGAAAATGCGCCAAAAGCATTGGGATGTCTTCGCGGCGTTCACGAAGCGGAGGCAAGTGAAGGTGGATGACGTTGAGGCGGTGATAGAGATCTTCGCGGAAGCGCCCTTCCTTGACCAGCGAGAGGAGATCGATGTTTGACGCTGCGACGATGCGCACGTCCACCTTGAGCTGCTCCGTGCCGCCGAGGCGCATGAACTCGCGCTCCTGAATCACGCGCAGGAGTTTGGCCTGGGTTTCCGGGCTGACGGTGGCAATTTCGTCGAAGAAGATGGTTCCCTGATCGGCTACTTCGAAGAGACCTTTTTTGGAGGCGACGGCGCTGGTAAACGCGCCCTTCACGTGGCCGAAAAGTTGTGATTCCAGCAAGTCGACGGGAATGGAGCCCGTATTAACGGGTACAAAGGCGCGGTCGGCGCGAGTCGAAGCGGAGTGAATCGCTTTCGCAATCAACTCCTTTCCTGTGCCGCTTTCCCCGCTTATCAGAATTGTTGACCTGGAAGGCGCCACCTGCGCGACCAGGTCAAACAGCGTCAACATCTTTTCGCTTTTGCCGATAATGTTGGGGAAATTGAAGCGCTGTTTGAGCGCCCGCTTGAGCTGAACATTTTCCTCGCGCAGGCGATGCGACTCGACGGCCTGCGCCACTTGCGCCAGCAATTCATCGTTGGACCACGGCTTGGTGATGTAGTCCATCGCGCCACTCTTGAAAGCGGCTCGCGCCATCTCAATGGAACCGTACGCGGTGATGAGCACGATCGGAAGATTGGGATTCTGCCGGCGAATGTCTTTGAGCAATTCGATGCCGTTGCGATCCGGCAGGCTCACGTCCAGCAGCAACAGGTCGTAGGGCTGCTCGCCCAGGCGCGCAAGGCCGGATTGCCCCGTATCCGCCATGGTGACCTGATACCCCTCGGTTTTCAGAAGGAGTTCCAGCCCCTCGCGAATTTCCGCTTCGTCGTCGATTACCAGTATCGAGCCTTTAGGCATGAACCGCTTTCCTCACGGCCGGGAATTCAACGTGGAAGGATGTGCCGCGCCCGGGGGCAGAGCGCACGTCAATTTTGCCGGCATGTTCTTTGATGATCCCGTAGGTCACGGACAGGCCGAGGCCGGTGCCCCGGCCACCGGGCTTGGTCGTGAAAAACGGGTCGAATATCTTATGGATGTGGTCGCGGGGTATCCCGTTGCCTGTATCCGCCACTTCGATTTCAACGCTGCCGTTGTGGGCGCCCGTGCGGACTTCCAGAATTCCTCCCGTGGGCATGGCATCGCGAGCGTTCAGGAAGAGGTTCAGAAAAACCTGCTGCAGCTTATTGGCGGAGCCGCGCACGGCCGGCAACCCATCGGTGAGATGTTTTACGACCTGGATTTGCGAAGTCTTCAGCGGATGGGCGACCAGCGAAAGGGTCTCTTCCACCACGCGGTTCACGTCCACGTCGGCCAGCGCGCTGGGGCCGGTGCGCGAGAAGTTCAGGAGGTTGTTGACGATTTCGCTCGCGCGGAAGGTCTGCTTCACGATTTTTTCGATGATTGATTGCCGCGGATCGCCTTCCGGCATTTGCTTCGCCAGCATTTGAATGTAGTTGGAAATTACAGCCAGCGGCGTGTTGACCTCGTGCGCAACACCGGCAGCCAGCAGGCCGAGGGAGGTCAGCTTCTCCGTTTGCGACATCTGCTCTTCCATGCGCTCGCGCTGGGTGACATCGTCAAACAGCAGGAGGCGCCCAATGCGCTCGCCGGACTTGCTAACCAGCGGGGTGATGGAGACGTTCACCACCATCGAATTTCCCTGGTGCTGCAGCCTCTGCTTGTAGATGCCGGTAACTTGTTCGGCGTCGCCGCGGGTGGAAATTTCCTGCACCAGTTCTACGGGCAGAAGTCCGGCGAGAGGTTGGCCAACTGCGTCGTTCCGCGACACTTGAAAGAGCTGCTCCATGCGGCTGTTCCAGGCCTCAACGGTTCCGTAGAGATCGACTGCCAGCACGCCTACGTTGAGCGATTCCACGATGTTTTCGCTGAAATCTTTCAGGCGCGCGACTTCGAACGCCTTTTGTTCGAGCGAGGTGTATAGCTGCGAGTTGTCCAGCGCAATAGCCAGGTATCCCGCGATAGTCTGAACCAGCTCGACGTCGTCGCTGGACAAGAAATCGCCATCGACCGTCTTGCCGAGCCCGAGGAACGCGACCGTGCGCTCTCTAATTCGGCACGGAATGAAGTAGTTGAGATCGAGTTGTTCGATCGTGCGGCGCACGGAGTCCGCCACGCTGGGAACGCTGCGGGAGGATTCAAAGAAAATCGTGTTGTTCGCCAGTTCGGGTGTTGCGGATTTCAAAAAGCTCAGATCCAGGCGCTCGCTCAGACGCACTCCCATGGAACGCGCCAGCCGCAAATCGCCGGGACTCTGTGGGTCCTCCACAAAGATGGCCAGGCGATCGACAAGGAGCGTTTGGGAGACGCGGTCCATCACCGAGCCGAGCATGGGCTCAAGGCGCACTTCGTTTGTCAGGGTGCGGCCAAATTCGATCAGAGTGCGGCGATAGTCGAGGCGGTCGCGGTAGAAGAAGCGATCCAGGCGGGCCTGAATGCCTTCGCGGAACGGCTGAAACAAAAAGGCCGCGACCACGATGGCGATCATGCCGCCGACGGAGCCCGTGGCTTGTTCATGGAAAATCTGCGCGATCAGCGCAAGCAGGCCGAAAAAGACCGCGGCCACCGCCGCAGTCGCCGCGGTATACGCCAGGCCGCGCTTGAAGATGATGTCCACATCCATCAGCCGGTAACGAATGATGGCGTAGCCGAAACAAAGCGGGATCAGCACCAGGCTAAGCGCAGAAAACTGCATCCAGGGCAGTGTCGCGGCGTCAAAAATGAAGGGAACGATGTACAGAAACGTGAACGGCAGACTACCCGCCAGCGTGCCGCCGGTTAGCCACTTTAACTGCTGCCGCAAGACGCCGGAGCGGGAGCGCCGGTAGCTGAGATTGAAAATCAGCCCGGCCGCCAGGAAATAAAGGGCCAGGAAGCCGAGTTCGAGCTGGTCGAGTTCCACTCGCGCGCGAGTGGTGGGCACAAAGCCGCCGGCGAAGGAGGCCACCAGAACGTGGATCGTCAGCAACGCCAGGGGAGGTAAATACACCCCGGCGAATTTCATCAAAGATTTCCGGGATGATTCCGGCCGTTCCGGAAAGACCAAGGCGAAATGCAGCAGCAGCGCCGGCGCGAACAAACCGGCTACGATTCCCGCCCAATAGACTTCCTTATCGAAAGGATCCCACTTGCCGCTGTAATGGAACGAACAAACGACAAAGGAAACGAGACAAAAGACGTAAAAGTGCACCGCCCGCGGCGCGTTCCACCGGCGGACGAAAATGAACAAGCCGATGAAGAGATACAACAAGCCCACAACGCGGAGATAATTCTCAACACTGATGGGCTTATGAGGCGGCGTGGTGATCAGGCGGGTTTCAAATTCCTCGCCGTTACGCGAAAGTTTATAGCGAAGCTGGGTCCAAAGTCCGGCGTGATAGAGGCGGTTCGCGACCAGCGCGGCCCTGGGCACCGCGACGTCATTGATCGCCAGCAGGATGTCCCCAGGACGGATTCCCGCGGCGGAGGCAGGTGAATCGGCAGCGACCTTCCAGGCCTCTACTCCATTCAACTCGTCGGACCAGGCCACGCCATCATCGACAATGTCATACCGGGAGCGCTGCAGGAAGTTCAGCCAGGCAAAGACAATGGCAGCCAGCGTGGCTAACGCCAGCACGACGGCTCCTACCCGAACGCGGAGATTCTGTCGCATCACTAGGCTGAAAAGCTCGCACCTAACCTTATCTCAATTTCAGCAACTCGTGTTCCATTCTTTAGTAGATTCCTATCGCCATAAAATGATGCAAATAAATAGCTTAAATACTTCGTACGGGCGGACGAATCACCGCATCCTGTTTTTAATAGGCGGGATACGGAATTCGAGAGGTCTCCAAATCACTAAAACTGAAGGCTTACTCCACCCCGGAAGCTGCGAAACGCGGGTACCAGCAGAAGTTGACCATCGCGGGTATTCAAGGAGAAGTAACCCTGGGCTAGAAGGTTGTCGCATTCCGCGCTGGCCTCCCAGCGCCCGAAAAGCAGCCGTGGCAGAGGCTGGCGGATACCCACATTCAGGTACGGGCTCACCTTATTAGCGGCCTCGCCATAGGGATCTACCCTGGAAAGGGCGGTGTCGTTAATCCACTTGTATCCGGCGGTCAGGTGCGTTCGCGTCTGCGGAATTCGCGCCGTGATTTTTGTCGCCACCGACTGACGCTGGGCGTTGCGCAAGCCATCGCGCAGGCCACCTTCCATTTCTGGCACAGGAACCAGCGCACCGGAAAATGCGTAAATGGCCGTCAACTCCAGATCATCGGTAAGCTTTTCGCGCAGGGCGACACGGCCGCCCCAATCGCTGGAAGCTCCGCCGTCGTACGCAAAACCCTTCGAAAAGAAATCCTGGAAAAATTCCTCGGGAGGCAGACCGTTGCCGCGGCCAAAAAGGGCGACGTGACTGTAATCGTCGTGAAACGCGGCGATTTGTACCACGCCTCGGGTGCCGCCGAGTCTTCTCTCGACGGCCACTTCTTCGTGGCGGCCACTTTCCAGAACGGGCCGGCCTCCGCGCATGAGCAGGGCGGGAAACGTGTCTAGTTGGTTCAGAGCGTCACTCAGGACGCTCGGAGCGTCCATGCTTTCGAGCGCGGCATTCAACGCATCATTGGGAATTGTGCCGTTCGGAAGCGCCGCATAGATGACATCCGCATACCAGTTCGAGGTCACTCGGGTTTCAAGCTTCACGCGCGCGCGAAGCCCCGAAGCGGGTGTGCCCAATCCAACCAGAACATATTCGCCACCGGCGCGAACCAGGAATCGGTTTCCAAGCGCGAGCGTTTCATTCTGATCGAGGCGGACACCGCGGAAAGTCAATCCGTTGTTCCCGACCTTAGCTTCGCGCAAGACCATCGTGCTGGAGGGACCCGATTCGGCCGAACCTGTGGGCATCCAGACGGTGGCAATTCCGCCGGCAGGAGACTCTTCATCCGGGGTAATTTGGCCTGCAAAAACAATGTGATTGGAGCCGCCGATTTTCTGATCGTAGGCGAAAGCGGTGCTGGGCGCTGCCGCAACATTCGAAACGGAGCCCGGCCGGCGCGCTCCGTCGGTCAATGCCACGATTCCCAGTGGGCGGTGCACATTCTGTTCGACCACGATGGAAGAAGTGATGGACCCGGCAGGATCGGAATCATCCCAATGCAAAACCGGGCGCAACCCCGGCGCGGAACGCAACACCCACTTCCAGTCGTCGGCTTCGGCGGCGCTGACGGAGGGCGGCCGGCGAAGCTGCTCGATCGAGGCAAACATGGACTCGAGCTGCACACGAACCGTGGTGGTCAGGTTCGGCGAAATCTGGATGTGCTTTTCAAGGAATGGGAGAAAACCGGCCAACGTGACCCGCAAGGTATAGGAACCCGGCGCCAGCTTTTCGCCTTTGAAGATGCCGTCGGTGTTGGTCAGGAATTGGTAGGTGGCTACGGCGCCGGGTGTTTCCGAAAGAATCGCGACCGTGGCGCCCAACTGGGGAATTCCTCCGGCATCACGAACTTGTCCGGATAATTTCCCGAGGGTCAAAACTGGCTGTTTATTGGATTGCGCAAAAAGCGAAGGCGCGCCACAAGTCACACCCGCAGCAGTGCCGAGCAGGACCCCAAAGCACAGGAGGGCGCCGCGCTTCACTCGTTTACCTCCCAGGTGTGACGTTCGCCGCGGTTTTCTGTTCCACCGGATTCTTCACGGTGAACTCCGCAGTACGGGAAATGGTTACGTTGCCCAGCAAATCGGTGGCGTTGACCTCGAGAGTATACTTCCCCGGCACCAACGTAGCCAGAGGTAAAAGCCGCTCGATGGTCACCTGATCGCCGGTCTGCTTCATATCGGCGGAAGTCTCTTTGAACTGCATCACCTGCTGGTCGGCCTTCTTCACGGTATAGACGAAGCTGGCATTGCTTTTGTGAGTTTTCTCGTCGCCCTTCAGATTGTAAATCTGCAGATAGATGCCGAGCTTGTCGGCAGTGGTGAAATCCGCATCCAGGCGGGGGCGAACCTTGGAGGAGCCGAGCAC
>DATLVJ010000145.1:0-14990 GCA_035577585.1 Candidatus Limnocylindrales bacterium | reverse complement strand
AGATTCTGCGCAGCGTTTCTGACATCCTGACTCTCGAAATTCAAAAGACCTTTGATTTTTTCCGTGCAACGGCGAGCGGCGAGAACATCCAGCGAATCATGGTGGCGGGCGGAACGGCCCGAGTGCCGGGACTGGTGGACCTGCTGCGCGAGGAATTCGCGATGCCGGTGGAAGAACTGAATCCTTTCCGGAAGGTGCTGATCAATCCCGGAAAGCATGGTGAAGATCAAATCCGGGAATTGGCGCCAAGACTGGTTGTCGCCGTTGGACTGGCCCTGAGGAGCTTCGACTAGCCATGATCCGCATAAACTTACTTGGACAAACGAGGCCGAAGGCATCGCGGCGGCCGGTGGACACCGGGGCGGCGTTGCCGCTGGTCTTCATCGGGGCGGGCGTGCTGCTCGGCGGACTCTTCCTGTTCTACTTCTATCATTCGTGGCAGACGCAGTTGAATGATGAGAACAAGCGGATCCAGCAATTGCAGGCGCAGAAAACGGATCTGGAACAGATCAAGCTGCAGGTGGAAGCGTTCGAAAAGCAGAAGGTAGTTTTGCAGCAGCGCGTGGGAACCATCGAACAGCTGCAGCGGGACCGCACCGGCGCGCAGGAACTTCTGGACCAAGTGGCGAACACGGTTTCCCGGGCTGAGAATCTGTGGTTGATGTCCATGTCGAAGAAGGGCGCTGTACTTCAAATGGATGGCGCCGCGGCTTCGCTGAATTCCGTAGCCAATTTCATCACTGCGCTAAAACGTTCCGGATATTTCCAAAAGGTCGAAATCAAGGACGCCAGGCAGGACGAAAAGAGTTTGAACGTGCAGACTTTCCTGTTCTCAATTAATGCGGAAATCGCGCCGAATGGGCCGGCCGCGGGCACGCCTGCGGCTAAACCCGCCAGCACGCCCGGTGGCACAGGTTCGACAGCGAACGCGCCGGCGAAGAAAGGATAGGGGGATACCATGGCCAATCCTTTCCGAGACATGTCCGTAATCATGCAGGGCCTGGTAGCGCTGGCGATCGCGGTGATTCTGGTGCTGGCGGGACTTTATGTGCCGGGCTCACCGGTGGCGCAGGAGCGCGCCGATTACGACACGGCGGTTCAGACGCGCACGAAGTTGAACCAGGAAGTGACCCAGTTGCAGGTTTACAAACAGCGCTACGGAGAACTGAAGCAGCAGATGGACGCGCTGAACAAGCAACTGGACACGCTGAAGACAATCGTGCCGGAAGAGAAAGAAGTGGACGAATTTATCCGCCAGGTGCAGGGCGCGGCGGCTTCTTCCAACGTGCAGTTGCGGAAGTTGACATCGCAACCGATTGTGCCGAAGGAATACCACTACGAGATGCCGTTCGAGGTGCAGGCGGACGGGCCGTATTTCAATATGCTGGACTTTTTCTCGAGGTTGAGCCGGTTGTCGCGCATTATCAACGTCGGGGATCTGCAGTTTGATGATCCTGGGGGATCGGGAACGAAGGGGACGAAGTATCCGATTCGCCCGGGAACTACGGTTACCGGAGTTTTTACAGTCACGACATTCTTCACGAAGCCAGCTGATTTGACACCAGCAGGTGGGGCCAAGGGTGCAGGTCAACCGGTGAAAAAACCGTGAGCAGGGATGAGCGAGCCATGCGTCTAGCCATAACAGTGATGACGGGGATTCTGCTGGCGACGGCCGGGGGCAACTTGCATGCCCAGTCGGCGCCCGCCGCACCCCCGAAAACAGCGGCGAAGCCGGCGGCACAAGCGCCCGCGCCCGCTGCGAAGCCTGCGACGCAGCAAGTTGCGGCTCCGAAAGCGGCCACGAAACCGGCGGCGCAGGCTCCTGCGCCGAAGACTCCCGCACCGAAAGCGGCAGCGCCGAAAACTGCAGCGCCCGCGGCAAAGACTCCCACGGCTCCGAAGGCCACGGCAGCAGCAAAGCCGGCGAAAAAACCCGCTGTGAGGAAGGCGGCTGGCGCGGCGCCAGCAAAGACCGGAGCAGCACCGGAAGCTTCCGAAGCAAGGGTTTCGCGGCGGGATCCGTTCGAATCGCTGACGAGCCGGCAGGAAGCGGCAGCGAGAGCGGGGGCGAATCTGCCTCCAGGCAAGGCCGGATTGCAAGTGGGGACGCTGCGGCTTGACGGAATTGTTCGAGCCCCCAACGGGATGATTGCGGTCGTGACGAATCCGCAAGCGCGGACGTATTTCCTGCGCGAAGGGGATCAGCTCTACGACGGGCGAGTGGAAAAGATTGCAATGGACGGCGTGTCGTTCCACGAAGTGGGGAAAGATGCGTTCGGGAAACCAGTGGAACGTCAAGTCAACAAGAGAATTTACTCCAGTGCAGGAGAACAGCAATGAAGACGAACTGGCCGGCCTTCCGGTGTGGCTGCCTGATAGTAGCGAGCATGGTGCTGGGTGGAAACCTGGTGACTGCTCGCGGTCAGGAGTCCGCTGGCGCGACATCGACCGCCGCGGTTATCTCGAGCGTGGCGATCACCCAGGAGCCGCAACGGGCGGCGATTCGAGTCGAAGGAGCAGCGCGGCTCGAACTCCACACTTCACGGATGCAGAATCCGGAGCGCCTGGTGCTGGATTTCAGCGGAGCGCGGCTGGGAGTGCAGAGAACCGTGATTCCGGGCGTCTCGGCGCCGGTGCGCGGCGTACGGATCGGGCAGTTCCGTCCGGACGTGGCACGCGTGGTGGTGGACCTGACCGGAGAGACTCCCTATCAGATTACGCATGAAGGGGACGCTTTGGTGGTCTATTTCCAGATGCAGGTGACGCCGGATGCCGGCGCGGTTGCACCGGTGACATCGACCTCGCTGGAATCCCCGAAAAAGTCGATCGATTATGTGGCGAGTGCGCCCAAGACTGCAGTCCACAAGACAAGCGCTTCGAACGCCGCCGCACCCCGGTTTTCATTGCCGAATGAATTGACGCAGCCCTCCGTGGTGTTGGCGTCTCTGCACGAAAATAGCGCGCCGGCGCGCCCCGATGGCGGGTCGCTGCAGGCTTCGCAACAGGCGGTGCAGCAGGCAGCAACAGCTGCGACGACTGTTGCATCGCAGCAAGCGCCCAGCGGTAGCAATGCCCCGCAAGCAGGGCACTATACCGGCGAGCCAATTTCCGTAAACCTGAAAGACGTTGACCTGAAAGACTTCTTCCGGCTGATTCACGAAATCAGCGGATTAAACGTGGTGCTGGATCCCAACGTAAAGGGCAGCCTGACGATCGTGCTGGATGAAGTTCCCTGGGATCAGGCGCTGGACATCGTGTTGCAGAACAACAGCCTGGACAAGCAATTGACGGGCAACGTGCTGCGCGTGGCGACGCGCGACACCCTGAGGAAGGAAGCGGAGTCTGCCCGCGACCTGGAAAAAGCGCAAGCCGAAGCAGTAGCGCCGGTTACAGTTACACGCGTGCTCAGCTACGCGAAAGCGGGATCGATGAAAGACACGCTGAAGAAGTTCCTTTCTGCCCGCGGCGATATTCTCTCGGACGATCGCTCGAACCAGCTGATCATCCGGGACATCCCCTCCGTGATTCCCACGATTGACAACCTGATTCGCCAACTGGATCGGAAGTCACAACAGGTGGAAATCGAAGCGCGCGTAGTATCCGCTTCCAGGACATTTGCGCAAGACATTGGCGTTCAGTGGGGCTTCGCTGGAACCACAACGGGCGGCCGTTCGGTTTTTGGCGGACCGGCTAACGTCGGGGTAAGTCCAGTGCAGACTGGCGCGGGAATTCCGGAGCCGCCACTGGTTGGAACGCCAGCCGCCGGCTCCGGTGCCAGCTCTCCCGGATTGCCTTTGAACGTAAACCTGGGCGCGGGCGTGCCGACAAGCGGCTTCTACTTTGGGCATCGTTCGCCGAACTTTGCGGTGGACCTGTTCATTACCGCCGCGGAGTCGAAGGGCGTCGGCAAGCTGCTTTCGAAGCCGAAGGTAATTACCCAGAACAACGAAAAAGCGATCGTGAAGCAAGGTACAAAGATTCCGATCCAGACGGTGATCAACAACACGATTTCGGTGCAGTACATCGACGCCGTGTTGCAACTGGAAGTGACTCCGCAGATTACCGCCGAAGGCACGGTGTTTATGGACGTGCTGGTGGAAAATACGCAGATCGATAACGGTATTCCCCGCGTCCAAGGCATCCCGGCGTTGGATACGCAAGCGGCGCAGACGAAGGTGACGGTTCCGGATGGCGGCACGGTAGTCGTCGGCGGCATCATCGTCACGCAACAACAGACCAACATCACGGAAGTGCCGATTGTGGGCAGCCTGCCGATTATCGGATATCTCTTCCGACGGACCAACGTTTCGGTGACATCGCAGGAATTGCTGTTCTTCATTACTCCACGCATCATCCCTGGATGATTGAGTAAGGCGGGCGCTCAGCGCCGCCGGAAAAAATCGGGTAAACTGAAATCGAGGAGGCGCAAGTCTCCTCGATTTTTTTATGGCCGCGGAACACACGAAAAGACGAAAAGCCCTTCTGGCCGACCTGGCTGGCAGGAAATTGGACTGCCTGCTGGTGACCCATCCGGCGAACTGGTATTACCTGACCGGGTTTACGGGAGAATCCGGGGCGCTGGTTGTGTCGCCGGACGGCACGACGCTGCTGACCGACGGGCGATTTACCGTCCAGGCGAGGGAAGAGACGCACGGAGTGGGAATTGAGCTTCAACAGGGAGGATTGTATCCGTCACTTGGAGCGTTTCTTCGAAAGGCACGCCTTCGCCGGGTCGGATACGATGCCAATCAACTAACGGTGACGCAGTGGAATATCCTGGGAAAAGCCCTGGGAGGCAGAGGGAAGGGATTTGAAGCCACGGGCCTTGTCGAGCGCTTGCGGATGCGAAAAGACGCGCGGGAACTGGCGGTAATGCGCAAGGCGGCCATCCTGGCGGGGGAAGTCCTGGAAAGCGTGCTGAAGCTGGTGCGGCCCGGAGTACGGGAGAGCGAACTTGGAGCGGAGATCGAGTATCAGATGAAGAAGCGCGGGGCCAGCGGCGCTTCGTTCGAAACGATTGTGGCGTCGGGTCCACGGGGTGCGCTTCCACATGCCCGGCCGACGGCTAAGAAGCTGAGGAAAAATGAGTTGGTGGTGCTAGACCTGGGTGCTATACTCGGCCACTATTGCAGCGATATGACGCGCACCGTGCACGTGGGGCGTGCCAGCAGACGCGTGCGGGAATGGTACAGGTCGGTTCAGGAAGCGCAGGGGGCCGCGGTCTCTGCCGTCCGGGCAGGGGTAACCTGCGGGGAAGTGGATGCCGCCGCGCGGGATGTCCTAAAGAAAAATGGCTTGGAGCAGTATTTTGTGCACAGTACAGGGCATGGTCTCGGCCTGGAGGTGCACGAAGATCCACGGGTGGCCCGCGGGCAGACGGTTCGACTGGAAGCGGGAAATGTGATTACCATAGAACCCGGGGTATATGTGGAAGGCGTCGGCGGAATCCGGATCGAAGACGACGTTGTAGTGCAGGCAGGACGCAGTGAAGTTTTGACCCGCGTGAAGCGGGATCTTATCGAACTTTAAGAACAGGCATGAAACGGAAAAAGACCGCGAGAGCGAGTGAAAGCCCGTCGTTTGCAAACCCCGAAATCGGGCAGATCGAACAGTTGCTGCGCTTCATGAGCGAGCACAACCTTGAGGAGTTTGAGTATTCGAGGGGCGATCTGCGGATTCGACTGAGAAAACCCAGCGCCCATGTGGTGGTTGCCGCGCCCCGGCCGTCGGCGGAGATCATCGTGCCTTCGGCAGTAAGCGCGCCGGAACCCGAAAGCCGGAGCGCGGAAGCAGGCCAGGCGGCGGAAGTTCGCGGCGGGGAAGATCTGCACCTGATCAATTCGCCGATTGTGGGAACCTTTTACGGCTCGCCCAGCCCGGGAGCTGAGGCCTTCGTGAAGGTCGGCTCGCATGTGGATAAGGGACAGACGCTGTGCATCGTGGAAGCGATGAAACTGATGAATGAAATCGAGTCCGAAATCAGCGGAGAAGTGTTGCGGATCTTCGCGGAGAACGGACAGCCAGTGGAGTACGGGCAACCGTTGTTCGGGATACGCCCAAGCCGCAAGCGGTAAGCGGCCTGCCTGACTATGTTCCAGAAAATTCTAGTCGCCAATCGCGGGGAAATCGCCCTGCGAGTCATCTGCGCCTGCAAAGAGCTGGGAATTCCGACGGTGGCCGTGTATTCGGAGGCCGACCGCAACTCCCTGCACGTGCGGTTTGCCGATGAAGCGGTGTGCATCGGACCGCCGCGAAGCAGCGAGAGCTACCTGAATATTCCGCAAGTGATTAGCGCGGCGGAAATCACCAATGTGGATGCGATTCATCCGGGTTACGGTTTCCTTTCGGAAAACGCGAACTTTGCCAAGGTTTGCGAAGCGTCGGAGATTACCTTTATCGGGCCGAAGCCGGAAGTGATCGAAATGATGGGTGAAAAAGATCGCGCGCGGCGGGAGATGAAGTTGCGCGGGCTGCCGACGATTCCGGGCAGCGACGGCATCGTGGAGGGCGAAGAACAGCTTGCGAAAGAAGCGGAGCGCGTCGGGTTTCCACTGATTCTGAAAGCGGCGGCGGGCGGCGGCGGACGTGGCATGCGCGTGGTGCGCTCGAAGGATGAGTTGTTGTCTGCCTACCAAACGGCTCGGAGCGAGGCGCAGCAGGCATTTGGCACTCCGGACGTCTACATGGAGAAGTTCCTGGAGCACCCGCGGCACATAGAGATTCAGGTGCTCGGCGACCAGCACGGGAAAGTGATTCACCTAGGCGAGCGCGAATGCACCATCCAGCGGCGTCACCAGAAACTGGTGGAGGAGTCGCCTTCTCCGGCGATCGATCCGAAACGGCGCAAGGAGCTGGGCTCGAAAGTGGTGAAGGCGCTGGAAGCGATTGAGTACACCAACGCCGGCACCGTGGAATTCCTGATGGACACGGACGGCTCTCTCTATTTCATCGAGATGAACACGCGCATCCAGGTGGAGCATCCGGTGACCGAATTTGTGACCGGCGTGGATCTGGTGAAATCGCAGATTCGCATCGCGGCCGGGGAAAAGATGGAAGACGCCGTCGGCGAAATGCATTTCAGCGGGCATTCGATCGAATGCCGGATCAATGCCGAAGACCCCGAGACCTTTGTGCCCTCCGCGGGACGCATAACCACTTTCCAGGCGCCGGGAGGCACCGGCGTGCGGGTGGACTCGGCGGCGTATTCTGGGGCGGTGATCCCGCCGTACTACGATTCGTTGGTGGCGAAACTGATTGTGAAAGGCCGCGACCGCGCGGAAGCCATCGGAAGAATGAAGCGGGCGCTTGAAATGTTCGTGATCGAGGGAATCAAGACATCGATTCCGCTGCAACGGCGGATTCTGGCCCACCCGGATTTCGAAGCCGGAAAGTTTGACACCCACTTCATCGAAAAGATTCTCGGCAGCAACGGTAAATAGCGTTTCATGCGCCTTGTCCTGCCCACGCTGTATGTGATATTAGACGCAGGAATGTTGACGGAACCAGCCGGGAAAACAGCTCAAAAACTGATGGATGCGGGCGTGAAGCTGCTGCAATACCGCGCGAAAAACGCGGTTGCGCGGGAGGTTTGGGCGGAGTCGCGCGCAATTGCGGAGGCGGCGCGGCAGGCGGGGTGCGCCTTTATCGTGAACGACCGGCCGGATGTGGCGTATCTCGCTGGCGCGGACGGCGTACACGTTGGCCAGGACGACCTGGAGGTTGAGCAGGCTCGCCAGGTGATTGGGCCGAAGCGCTGGGTTGGCGTTTCGACGCATAATCTTGAACAATTCCAGCAAGCGGCAGCCAGTTCGGCGGATTATATTGCCGTGGGCCCGATTTTTCAGACCGGCAGCAAGGCAAATCCTGATCCTGTGGTGGGGACTGAACTATTGCGGCGCGTGCGCCCGCTAACGGAAAAACCTATTGTGGCGATTGGTGGCATCTCCCTGGATCGCGCGGCCGAGGTGATGGCCGCAGGAGCGGATTCGGTGGCGGTTATAAGCGACATTCTGAAGGCGAAGGACCCGAGTGTAATGGCCCGGGAATTTATCCGACGACTGGACGCCGCGAAGCCCGCGGCTTCCCACTGAGGAACCGAACGCATGGCCGACGCGAATAGCGCGACAGCAAAAGGCGCAGGGAAGAGCGAGCACCAGTTTGTAAAGGCCATCGGGCTCTACGATGCGACGATGATTGTCGTCGGTTCGATGATTGGATCGGGGATTTTTATCGTGGCCGCGGATATCTCGCGGCAGACGGGCTCTGCTGGCGGATTGCTGCTGACCTGGATCTTGAGCGGGTGCTTGACGATCGCGGCCGCGCTAGCCTACGGAGAATTGGCGGCGATGTTTCCGCACGCAGGCGGGCAATACGTATATTTGCGGGAAGCATTTTCGCCGCTATGGGGATTTTTGTACGGTTGGACGCTGTTCCTGGTGATTCAGACGGGGACGATCGCGGCGGTGGCGATTGGGTTTGCGCGCTACCTGGGAGTTCTGTTTCCTGCCATTTCCTCAAAAACCTGGATAATCCCTCCGATTAATTTTTCCTCGAAATTTGCAATCAGCCTGTCCGTCCAGCAGCTGGTCGGCGTGCTGATGATCATTTTCCTGACGTATCTGAACACCCGCGGGGTAAAGCTGGGGAAGTGGATTCAGAATATTTTCACTTCGGCGAAAATGCTCGCCCTGCTGGGGTTGATACTGATCTGCGTGTTTGTGGGGCGGAATGCTTCGGCGATTGCGGACAATTTCTCGCACTTGTGGGCAATTCGCGGGGCGCAGACGATCGAGCCGGGCTTGGGATTTCTAAAGAGCCTCTTGCCGACGGTGACGGCAGGGAGCGGCTGGTTCGGTCTGCTGCTGGCGCTGGCAGTGGCGCAGGTGGGATCTTTGTTCTCAGCTGACGCGTGGAACAACATTGGATTCACGGCGGCGGAAGTGAAAAATCCGAAGCGCGACGTGGCGCTTGCGATGGTGTTCGGCACGGTCATCGTGATCACGCTCTATTGCCTGGCGAATCTGGCGTACTTGTGCACGCTCCCGCTCTCGCAAATCCAGAACGCGCCGGACGATCGCGTGGCCACGGCGGCGCTTTCCGCGGTGTTCGGGGCAAAAGGCGCGTTGATCATGGCCTGCGCCATCATCATCTCCACGTTTGGTTGCAACAACGGGCTGATTCTGGCCGGGTCGCGGGTGGCTTACGCGATGGCGAAGGACGGATTGTTTTTCCGGGCGACGGGCAAGCTGAATGAAAAGGGAGTGCCCGGAGTGGCGCTGGTGTACCAGGGTGCGTGGATAGTAATTCTGATTTTACTGCGAACGCGCAAACCGGACGGAAGCTACGGCAATCTCTATAGCAATCTTTTGGACTATGTAGTCTTCGCCGCGCTGTTGTTTTATGTGCTGACGATTGTGGGGATTTTTGTGTTGCGCATCCGCCGGCCGGATGCAGAACGGCCCTACAAAGCATTCGGGTATCCGGTGCTGCCGCTATTGTATATAGTGGCAGCCAGCGGAATTATGGGTGTGCTGCTGCTGTACGAAACGCAGACGGCCGGCATGGGCATGATGATCGTGCTCCTGGGGTTGCCGGTGTATTGGGTGTGGGCGCGGCTGAAGCAGTCGAGGCAGGGCGCCGACTAGCCCCAAGAATTCAGAGAATTAATCAAAGCGGGAGAATCAACCAGAGAAGGAGGAGTTGCATGGGCAACCCCCTGTTCGCGAAGAAGTCGCTGCAAATGCTGCTGACCGAGTCGAAGGAGACCGGTGAGCACAGCCTGAAGCGCACGCTGGGGCCGTTTCAACTGACGGCGCTGGGTGTTGGCGCGGTGATCGGAGCAGGCATCTTTGTGCTGGCGGGCTTGGGCGCACACTACGCGGGGCCGGGGCTGATGCTTTCCTTCGTCCTTTCGGGATTGGGCTGCGCGTTCGCGGGTCTCTGTTATGCGGAGTTCGCGGCGATGATTCCTCTGGCTGGCAGCGCCTACACGTACGCCTACGCCACCCTGGGAGAGCTGTTCGCGTGGATTATCGGCTGGGACCTTACGCTGGAATACGCCATGGGCGCCAGCACGGTGTCGTCCGGGTGGTCGAATCACTTTATTGAGCTGCTGGACATTTTTCATCTGAAGATGCCGCTGTGGCTGGCGTACGACCACTGGACGGCGTTGGGCACTGCCGAGAAAATGGTGGCAAAGCAGATGGCACGGGCCGCGGACCCATCCCTCGTCCCGGGGACGCAGGCATTCCTCGACAAGGTGACTGCGATTTTGGGCGCGCACTCTCCCGAATTGTTGCAGCGGGCGCACGACATGGTCAACGCGCCGAAGATTTTTGGTGTGGAAATCGGGTTTAACCTCCCGGCATTCATCATCGCGTTGGTGATTACCGCGATTCTGGCGATCGGAATCAAGGAAAGCGCGCGATTCAATACGGCGATTGTGGTGGTGAAGGTTTCGGTTGTCCTGTTCGTGATCGTGCTGGGAATGAAGTACATCAATTTCGCCAACTGGGGACATGACTGGCACTCCTTCGCGCCTTATGGATTCGGAGGAATCGGGGCGGGAGCTGCGTATATCTTTTTCGCCTACATCGGCTTTGATGCGGTTTCGACGACGGCGCAGGAAGCCAAGAACCCGCAGCGCGATCTGCCGATCGGAATTATCGTGTCCCTGCTGGTCTGCACGGCCCTGTACATATTGGTAGCCGGCGTGTTGACCGGTATGGTGAACTGGCAGGAAGTGAACATCGAAGCGCCGATCGCGCGCGCGTTCATGGATCGCGGGCTTTCGACAGCTTCGCATGTGATTACGCTGGGCGCTCTCGCCGGCCTGACCAGCGTGATGCTGGTGATGCTGCTGGGGCAGACGCGCGTGCTTTATTCCATGGCCAACGACGGATTGCTGCCCAAGAAATTTTTTGCGGCGGTCCACCCGAAATTCCGGACTCCTTACAAGAATACGATCGCCGTGGGACTGCTGGCCGCCATCGTGGGCAGCGTGACGCCGATTGACGATATCGGGAAGATGGTGAATATCGGCACCCTGCTGGCGTTTGTGATTGTGTGCATCGCGGTGATGGTGCTGCGCAACACCAACCCAGACCAGCCGCGGCCGTTCCGCACCCCGCTGGTGCCTTTCGTGCCGGTTATGGGAATTATTTTCAACGGCTACATGATGTACAAACTGGGCTGGATCAACTGGGCGCGCCTGTTCATCTGGCTGGCGATCGGCTTGGTAGTTTATTTCACCTACGGACGGCATCACAGCCGGGTCAGCAACCCGCAGCTGCGCGAACAATAGCGAAGAGTTCCACAAGAGAGAAGAACTCGAAACCGAACTCGTCCAAATCCGGCGAATCGGGTAAAGTGTTTTTTCTGACTCTTCAGCCATGAGCGAACCGGAAACTCAACAGAAACCTTTTTGGAGAAGCTTGTCGAAAGTTGACTGGCTTGCCGTGGGCGTTTGTGTCGCCGGCCTTGCGGCGGCGGCGAATCCGTTGAGCGCGTATCGCGGGGCCGGGCTAGTGCAGCTGTTTGGGGTGCTCGCTGCCGGATATGTGCTCTACCGCTTCTGGAGCCGCTGGCGGGCGGAGTTGCTCTGGAGCCTGCGCAACCGCCTGATCCTGGGCTACCTGTTCCTGGCCGTCGTGCCGATTGTGCTGCTGCTGGTCCTGGCGAGCATGCTGGGCCAGATTCTGTATTCGCAGTTGGGGGCGTATTTGCTGTATCACGACATCGAAGACCGCGTCGCGACCATGTCGAGCCTTGCTGCGACCCAGGCGTCCCTTCCCGCGTCGCTAGACGAAAACTCCAGGATCGAATCTCTCTCGCGGCAGGCTGAGGTGATGGTGGGGAGGCCGGTGCCGAAACTCCGGGTCAATTTTGAGGCGAATCCAGAGCTTTTCCGGAAGTTAGCAGGTCCGGCGGGGCATTCCTTTTCGGGAGTGATTCAGAACGGAAACAAGTTGCGGTTAGCGGGAATGAGAGAGCTGAAGAATTCTCGCGGGAACCGAATTGTTGAAGTGAGTGTTCCGTTCGATAGTGAGTTACTGGAAGATGTTGCACCCGACCTGGGACCGATTGCCATAACGCTAATGCAGACGGTGGAGGACGGTGCGGGAAATAATTCAGTGCGCATCGGGTCGAAGGACTACCGAAAGGTGGAAAGGTTCGCGACTAGCAAGCGAGAGTTGACGCCCGCGGAGTCATGGTTGGACCCGGTGGTGGAAGGGTTTTCCAAGCTGGAGGCGGTGTATGTTTCGCCCGAGGGGAAAGTGCAGCGGGCGCATCCGGTTTTTGCATTCTACTCTGCGCGGCGCTCGCAACTGAATCACCGGATTTTCGCTTCTGTCGGCGAATTCAGCGGCGCGCGTGTATTTCAGATTCAGTTGTTGGCAGTCGTTTTCCTGGTGATTGAAGTCGCCGCATTAATCATCGGGATCGTCCTGGCCAAAGCCATTACCGGGACGATCGCGGAGCTTTACCGCGCGACGCAGTTTGTGCGGGAAGGGAATTTCTCGCATCGTGTGATGGTGGAGCGGAAAGACCAGCTGGGTGTCCTGGGCGATTCATTCAATCTGATGACCGGCTCGATCAGCCGGCTGATCGACGAGCAAAAACAGTTGCAGCGCCTGGAGAATGAAATTTCCATCGCGCGCGAGGTGCAGGATCAGCTGTTCCCACGCGGCTTGCCGAAGGTGGAAGGGCTGGAGATCGAAGCGATCTGCAAGGCGGCGCGCTCGGTCAGCGGGGACTACTACGATTTCATCCAGCTGGACCCGACTCACGTGGCGATCGCGCTGGGCGATATTTCGGGGAAGGGAATTTCCGCGGCACTTTTGATGGCCAGCCTGCAGGCAGCACTGCGCAGCCAGTTGCTGACGCCGGGGAGCGAACAATTGAGCACCGCGGAACTCGTGGGGCGCCTGAACAAGCATTTAGTTCGCAATACGGGTGAAGATCGGTTTGCGACGTTTCTCGTTGCTGTCTACGACATGGAATCGCGCAAGCTACGTTACACCAACGCAGGCCACTTGCCGGGATTCTGTCTTTCGGATGGAAAATCCATGCATCTGGATGTGGGCGGAATGGTGCTTGGGATCGTGGAAGACTATCCTTACGAGGAAGGAGTGGTGGAAGTGCCGCGGGACGCGGTATTCATCGCCTACAGCGATGGCTTGGTGGAACCGGAGAACGCCTACGGCGAAGAATTTGGCGTATCGCGACTTGAAGCGGCGGCGCAACGCGTGAGGCAGGGCGATCCGAAGCGAATCGCGAACGCGCTGATGACCGCGGCAGAAGAATGGTCCGGCAGCCCGGAACAGGCCGATGATATGACCGTGATTGTGGCGAAGCTGAAGTAGAATGTGGGCAGAAGAGTAAGCGAGTAAATTGAAGGCGGGACGAAGTCGGCGAGGAGACGAATGGCGCTGCGAAACCGGGTTGCGTTGGTGACGGGAGGAAGCCGGGGTATCGGCCGGGGGATTGCGCTGCGTCTGGCGCAGGAAGGGGCGCGTATCGCGTTTGCGTACCGTGTGAACAAAGCGGCGGCACAAGCGGCGCTGCGGCGCATGCAGGCGCTGGGCGCGGATTGCGTCGCGGTGGAAACGGATATCACGGAGCCGGGGCGCGCGGAGCAACTGGTGAAGACGGTGGCCGACCGCTACGGCCGCATCGACATTCTGGTGAACAACGTGGGAGATTTCCGGTGGAATACGCTGGCGGAATCGTCAGTGGAAGAGTGGAAGAGCGTGTTTGATTCGAACGTGATGAGCGTGTTCCTGATGTGCCGGACGGCGTTGCCCGTGATGCGCAAAGGGCGCTGGGGGCGGATTGTAAACCTCGGAGCAGTGGGAGCGGAGCGCGCTTTTGGTCAGGCGAAAATCAGCGCGTATGCCGCGGCAAAGGCGGCGGTGGTGGCGTTGTCGCGCTCGCTGGCTCTGGAAGAGGCGAAAAACGGAATCACCGTGAATGTCGTAAATCCTTCGAGCATGGACGAAAAAGATTTGACTGTGGAAGAGGCGCGAAAGCTGCGCGACGCACGGTACCCGATTGGCAGGCCGCCGACGGTGGAGGATGTGGCCGCGTCAGTGGCGTTTTTTGCGTCCGAAGAAGCCGAGTACGTGACCGGACAGGTGCTCAACGTGAGCGGCGGATGGATGCTCTAGGCCTGCGGCGGCGGGATTCGCGATGAAAGCTCTGACAGCGGCGGAGATGCGGGAAGTGGACCGTCTGACGACGGAGCGGTTTGGCATTTCCGGGATGGAGTTGATGGAAGCGGCCGGGAAGAGCGTCGTGGAAGTTTTTCTCGAAAAATACAAAGAGCGTTGCGGAAACCACCCCGGACGTGTGTCTGTACTGTGCGGCAAGGGGAACAACGGCGGTGACGGTTTCGTTGTTGCCCGGCTTTTGAAGGGGCGTGTCGGCCAGGTGAAAGTTTATTTGTTCGCGGAGCCGGGCGAACTGCGCGGCGATGCGGCGAAGAATTATGAATCTTGGAGGGGATCAGGCGAGGAAGTTGTGCTGGTCCGCAACGAAGCGGAGTGGATGAACGCGTGGACCGGGGTGGCCGCGAGCGAGGTGATCGTGGATGCACTGTTGGGAACCGGGATTCGAGGAGGAGCAAGCGGCCTGATGGGGCAAGTAATCGAGAATGTGAACCGCTTTTCGCAGGATGCGAAGGCAGCGTGGCCTGCGTGGATTGTGGCCGTCGATACGCCGTCCGGATTGCCCTCGGATGGGGAAGTGGCTCAGGGGCCGGTTTTGCGGGCTCATCTTACGGTGACGTTCACGGCACCGAAAATCGGCCAATTGGTGTCGGCTGACGCGGGAAGTTGCGGCGCGTTGGTGGTTCGGGAGATTGGCACGCCGGCGGCGTTGGTGGAAGAGGTGGGGAAGGGAAAGCTGCGTTGGGCTGGACCAGAAGAGTTTTCGGAACTCCCGCTTCAGAGAGCGGCGGAAGGGCACAAGGGCTCCTACGGACATGTACT
>DATLVJ010000144.1:0-2187 GCA_035577585.1 Candidatus Limnocylindrales bacterium | reverse complement strand
CGTCAGGTTGCTGCCGTTGCCCGAATGCGCGAGGATGGAAATCAATCCGTACGTGGCCGGCGCGGTCAGCGTCAGCGTGCCATTCGTGATGCCCGCGTCCGGGCTCAGCAACAGCGCGTTGTTCGCGGTGTAAGGTTGGAACTGGAAAAGCGGTCCGTCACCCACGAGGCTTGAGAACGCGCCCGACGGCGGCAAGCCCCACGCGTACTGCGGCAGGCCGGTTTGGTAAGCCGCCGTGCCTTCGCCGTAGTTCATCGACACCGCGTAAGCCGTGAACGGCGGTCCCACCGCGTTTGATTCCACCACCACGTCGCGATTCCACCCCGTGAGGGCGATCGGGATCATGTTCGTCGAAGCCGACGCCATAAACGGCGAGCCGCTTACGAGGAGGAGGATTGTGATTTGAAGGAAACAGCGCGACAATGCTTTGATGACACCGTACGGCCGCCCGGGACGAACTTCTTTAGGGCTCATTGCGATTCTTATATCAAGGTTGCGCCCCAATTTCCAGCCATTTTTGGCCGTCCGAGGCCAATTTTTACTCCGACTGACAGCCTTGACTGACCTTGACTGACCTTGACGAACGCCGGGCTCGCCAACTTCGAACTTCAAGCCCGGCACCTTGAACCCGCTGCTGGCTAGACCGGCAAAAACCGGCACCCTCAGTCGGTTTGGCGTCGTTTGGCGCATTCCCCCTGAATATATATAACGCCGTCCCGGACGAAAGGCGGTTTCGGCAGTTCCTATCCGCACAATTTTTTAAAAAAATTAGGCCGGTTTATCTTGTATTACCTTGTATTAGCTTCAATTAGCCTGTTTTTCCTTGTGCAAGGCCGCCTCAGCGCAACGCCAGCCAAGAACTCCCGCTGCGTCCCCTCCGGAACACGCACCACGTACCACGCAACACCAGCTATTTCAAAGATCAGCTTCCACATATACGACAGGGGGTGGGACAAGGGCTGTCCTACCCTTAAATTCGTTTTTTCTTAATCTTATTCTTAATCCTAATCCTCGAATCGCCATTCGGGACTCGCTAATCCGCGTGACTTGATTGTCTTCCTGTCCTACACTGCCTCCATGGGCAAAGGCACCGCCATCCTCGTCATCACCCTCTGCGTCCTGCTCATTACCGCCATCGTGATGATTTGCTGGGTGCAACTGAACTGGCGAAAAATGCAACCGCGCAGGCGATACCTCCTTTTAAGCGCACTGGTTGCCTTGGCGGTTGGCCTTCAACTCGTGCTCTTCTGTTATTCTGTCGCTAATGGCAGGCGTACGCTTGCCATCCTGTCACTTGTCTCCGCCATGCTGTTTGCGTTCACTTTTGTTCTGGAACGGCGAAAACTCCGCCGCGAATTTTGATTCTCCTCAAACCTCCAACCACTCAATCCTCATGAAAAAACTCCACCTCGCATTTCTCACCGCATTCGCCACCGCCGCGATCTCGTTCGCTCGGGCCGAAGACTCCGCAGCCGCCAAAAAAGATACCGCTTTGCTGCAAGGCGAGTGGACCATGGTGTCCGGCTCGGCGGACGGCCAGGCCATGCCCGAGACCATGCGCGCGCAGATGAAACGAGTGTGCAAGGGCGACGAAACTACCATCACCATGGGCGATCAGGTCTTCTTCAAGGCGAAGTTTTCCGTCGATCCGTCCAGGAAGCCCAAGACCATCGACTACGAGATGACCGAGGGCTTCACCAAGGGCCAGAAACAACTCGGCATTTACGAACTCGAGGGCGACACGATCAAGGCCGCATTCGGGAAGCCCGGCGCCGAACGCCCCACCGACTTCACCAGCAAGCCCGGTGACGGCCGCACTGTGTCCACTTGGAAACGCGCCAAGCCCGCCGCTCCGGCGGCTGAGAAAAAGTAAACGGAGCGCGGCTTGGGGCCGATTCGACAAACGTCGTCGGAAATGCTATGTTCCTGTCATGATCGCCAAGGTGCGAAATGGACGGGCTCTGACAATGTGGGATCGCTTTCTTTCCTTCGGCACGTTGGTCTTGGTGATCTGCATCCTCGCTGCGTTGTGCGTCGGCCCGGTGCTTTTGGTGTCGGGATGGCCCCGGAGTCCTTCTGATCCGACTTCGATTGATAACTGGCCTCTCTGGTTGCAAATCCCTTGCGGTGCGCTTTTACTGCTTTATGTCGTTGTTCAGGTTTGGTTTTGGTTCCAGCCGCGCAGGG
>DATLVJ010000143.1:0-2509 GCA_035577585.1 Candidatus Limnocylindrales bacterium | reverse complement strand
TTGACGACATTGCCGGGTTCGATTGAGCGGCTGACGAAGCTGCGTTATTTGAATTTGAGCAGGAATGCTTTTTCCGAGTTGCCAGAGCAGGTTACTTTGCTGGCGAATCTGTTTGAGTTGAGAATCTCCGACAATCAGATGACGTTTTTGCCGGATTCGATCGGCAGGCTGGGGCGGCTGCGGGAGCTCCATCTTCGGAATAACAAACTGGCTTCGCTGCCCGAGTCGATCGGGCAACTGAAGGAATTGCGGCAGATTGATCTGCGCGGGAATCCGTTAACCAGGCTGCCAGATGGGTTGGCGGAATTGCCGCGGCTGGAGAAGCTGGATTTGCGGTGGGTGGAAACGCTGGAGCTGCCGGTGTGGGTTGAGAGGTTGGAAGAGCACGGTTGTGCTGTTTATCGATAAATCGTGATCGGAATCTGGAAGGGCGGCGTGGGTGAGAATTGGGGAGCGAACGCCCGCCCCGCAGAAGAACTCGGGACGGGGCAAAGCGCCCGCCTCAGAAGGCGGCCGCTACAAAAGCCGGAGTAACCCCAAAGGCGGGGCGAGCCCCACCCCCAGAGAGGGAAACGGGTGACGTTAGTTCGGAGCTTGGATTTCGGATTTGGCGACCTTTTTGGAGACCTGGGTAGGGGTGGGGAGTTGGGAGCGGTCCCATCCGCCGCCGAGAGCTTCGATCAGCTGGACGGAGGCCGTCATTTCTTGTGTGTGGAGAGCGGCGAGTTGCTGTTGGTCGGATAAGAGCGTGGTTTGGGCGATGAGGACGTTGAGGTAGGTGTCCACGCCTGTTTCGTAGCGGGCTTGCGAGAGCGTTAGAAATTGTTGCGCGGACTGCACGGCTTGTTCTTGTTGCTGAATCTGCTTCGACAAAATACGGACCGCGGCCATCGAGTCTTCGACTTGCTGGAAAGCGGTGAGGACTGTCTGGCGATAGGCGGCGACGTCGGCGTTGTAGACCGCGACGAACTGATTGACAGTGGCGCGGCGGAGGCCGGCGTCGAAGATGGTTTCTGAGACGGAGGGGCCGACGGACCAGAAACGGCTGGGCCAGGTGAAGAGATTCTGGAGGGCCGAGCTTTCGAAGCCGCCCTGCGCGCTGAGAGTGAGATTGGGGTAATAGGCCGCCGTAGCGATGCCGATTTGGGCGTTGGCGGCGGCCATGTTGCGTTCGGAGGCCGCTATGTCGGGCCGGCGCTCGAGCAATTGCGAGGGGATGCCAACCGGGATTGCGGGTGGGGCGGCGCTCAGGGGCTTGTACGGCATCGCGAAACCGGAAGCGGAGGTGCCGATGAGAGTGGCGATGGCGTGTTCGAACTGGGCGCGGGCGATGCCGAGATTGGTGGAGGCGGACTCAGCCTGCTGCAGAGTGACCTGGGCCTCGACGAGCGCAAGCTGGGTGTCGATGCCGGTTTCGTAGCGGGCGCGGGCGAGCTCGAGAGATTTCTTGTCGGCTTCAACGGTGTCATTGAGAATTTGCTGCAAGGCGTCCTGACCGCGGAGTTCGAAGAAGAAGACGGCGAGGCTGGCCTGTTCGGTGAGGCGAACATTTTCGAGATCGGCGGCGCTGAGCTGAGCATTGTATTGCGCTTCGCGTATGGTGTTGCGGACCTTGCCCCAAAGGTCCGGCTCCCAGGAGGCGGAAAATGGGACGTCGGCGAGGGTGCTATAGACGTTGGCTTTTGTAAGCCCGCCGCCGGCGGTGCCGGTGGTGCCGACGTTATTTTTCAGATTGGCTGAGGATTGGGAACGCTGGAAGGAAGGCGATGTGCCGAGCGTGGGATAAAGTTGCGCGCGAGCCTGGGTGACGAGCGTGCGGGCTTCCATGAAATTTTCGAAAGATACCTTTATGTTCTGGTTGTTGATGTTGAGCTGATCTTCGAGAGCGTTGAGTTCGGGGTCGCTGTAAATTTCCCACCATTTGCCGTGGAGCATGGCGTCCTGCGGCTGCGCGACTTTCCATTGGCCTTCCGGAGGATTCTCAACAGGCAATTCTTTGTAGGCAGCCGGCGGTGGCTGAACGGTGGCGGCAGGCTGATGGTACTTGGGGCCGACCATGCAGCCTGCAAGCAGAAAAGCAGCGAGTGAAGGGCCGAAGAAAAAAATCAGGCGATCGTTGTTCATAGTCGTTTCACCTAAATTACGCAATAGCGGAAGGTGTTGAGCCATCCGCGGGATGAAAAGTGTCGCGTTCTTTGCCGAGAGCGCGAAGCCGGAGCTTGTCCAGAGTGAGATAGACCACCGGCGTGGTGTAGAGGGTGAGGAGTTGGCTCATGATGAGGCCTCCGACGATGCTGATGCCGAGAGGGCGGCGAAGCTCGGAACCGGTGCCGGAGCCGAAGGCCAAGGGGAGAGCGCCAAAAAGCGCGGCCATGGTGGTCATGAGGATGGGACGGAAGCGCAACATGCAGGCTTCGAAGATGGCTTCTTCGGTGCTTTTGCCGCCTTCGCGTTCGGCCTGCAGGGCGAAGTCGATCATCATGATGGCGTTTTTCTTGACGATGCCGAT
>DATLVJ010000142.1:0-4700 GCA_035577585.1 Candidatus Limnocylindrales bacterium | reverse complement strand
CTCCCGAGATCCAACACGTCCTCAAGTCCCGCCATAATGTGCCCCTGTCCGTCCGCCGCAAAACTACCAACTCTCGCGACGAACGCTCCGGAGCTCAGATCCACGCCGCTCATCGAAAAGGCGTATTGGCCGCTCAGGCTGGCGTTCGAAAAATTGCCCGCGGGCGGTGGCGGCGTGATCGGTGCGCCGCTGTCTCCGCAGGCGGCCAGGTAGCCTCCAAACGCAATCGCCGCCGCGGCCAAAATCACGCACTTCCTCCTGCCCATTTCCGCCCCTTCCCCGGAAAATAATTTCCCCGCTCCACAAACCTTAACGCACTTTTCGCCGATTACGAACCCGGTCAGCCAGGAAATATCTCTCTCCAATTCAATTTCTCGATTTTTTCGAGCAAAGACTTCTCATTGACACATTTCCCGCTTCCGGACATAATTATATGTACGTCAATCCTGTGGAGGTTCGACAAGCTCAATTCTGCTCCGTGCGGAGGCGAGCGACCCGGATGGCGCCAAAATATATTTTTGTAACCGGCGGTGTTGTTTCTTCTCTCGGCAAGGGCGTAGCGGCATCTTCCATCGGCTGTCTCCTCGAAAGTCGCGGCTTCAAAATCACCATCCAGAAATGTGACCCGTACCTGAACGTGGACCCAGGCACGATGAGTCCCTATCAGCACGGTGAAGTTTTTGTCACTGACGATGGTGCTGAAACTGACCTCGACCTCGGCCACTACGAACGTTTCACCCACGTCAAACTCACCCGCGACAATAACTGGACCAGCGGCCGCATCTACGAAACAATTCTCTCCAAGGAACGCCGCGGCGATTACCTCGGCAAAACCGTCCAGGTTATCCCTCACGTCACCGACGAAATTAAACGCTGCTTCAAACGCGTTGCCGAAGGTGTCGACATTGTCATCGTCGAAATCGGCGGCACCGTTGGCGACATCGAATCGCTTCCTTTCCTCGAAGCCATCCGCCAGATGCGCCTCGAACTCGGTGCCGAAAACACGCTGTTCGTTCACGTCACACTTGTGCCCTACATCGCCGCTGCCGGCGAACTGAAAACCAAGCCCACGCAACACTCCGTCAAAGAAATGCTCGGCATCGGAATTCAGCCCGACGTTCTGCTCTGCCGCAGCGATCGTCACATCTCCGAAGATCTCAAGAAAAAAATCGCCCTCTTCTGCAACGTCGCCGACTCCTGCGTCATTTCCATGGAAGACGTGAAAACCATTTACGAAGTCCCGGTCGAACTCAGCAAGGAAGGCCTCGACGCGCAAATCATCCGGCTCCTCCGCCTGGAACAGCGTCCCGCCAATATGCAGCCCTGGCTCGACATGCTCCAGGGCCTGCACCACCCCAAAGGCGAAGTCCGCATCGGAATCGTGGGTAAGTACGTTCAGCTCGAAGACGCCTACAAAAGTTTGCGCGAAGCCTTGCTGCACGGCGGCCTCGCCAATCACCATAAAACAGTTGTGGACTGGATCGAGTCCGAAGAAATCGATTCCCTCGAAACCGCCGAAAAGCGCCTCAAGGGCTACGACGGCATCCTCGTCCCCGGTGGCTTTGGCAAGCGCGGTATCCAGGGCATGGTTTACACCATCCAGTACGCCCGCGATCGCAAGATTCCCTTCTTCGGGATCTGCCTCGGCATGCAGTGCGCCACGATTGAATACGCACGCGATGCCGCGTGCCTCAAGCAAGCCGACAGCACCGAATTCGATCCGCAGACTCCGCACCGCGTCATCTACAAATTGCGCGAACTTCTCGGCGTGGACGAAATGGGTGGCACAATGCGCCTCGGCGCCTGGCCCTGCAAACTCGAGCCCGGCTCCCTTGCCAACAAGGCCTACGGCAAAACCGAAATCAGCGAACGCCACCGCCACCGCTACGAATTCAACCGCGAATACGAAAAGACCCTCGTCGCCGCCGGGCTCCGCATCACCGGTCGCACTCCCGACGACAACTACGTCGAAATCATCGAAGCCCCGAACCACCCCTGGTTTCTCGGGTGCCAGTTCCACCCCGAGTTCAAATCCAAGCCCCTCGAACCACACCCGCTCTTCGCCGCCTTCATCGGCGCCTCCCTCGAGCACAAACTCCAAAAAACGCGCCCAGCCTCCGCAACCAGCGCGACCGAAGCCCAACCTCACGCTCCCACACTGCGCGCATCACCACACGCCGCCGCCTAACCATTTGCATCTGCCTTCAGGTGGCCCCTCATGCCTCTGTAGCGGCCGCCTTCCACGGCGGGCCGTTGTTCTCTGTGCCCTCTGTGCTTCGCCTCTGCGAACTCTGTGTTAAATTTTTTTTCCAGTCTTGCCACTTCCGCATCGAACCACCGCCTGTGATATCTTCGATTCATCAATGGCACACACCCGCGAAATCTCCCTCGGCCCTCTCCGCCTCGGCGGCAACAATCCCCTCTTCCTCATCGCCGGCCCTTGCGTAATCGAATCCGAGGCCCACGCACGTTCCATGGCCGAACGCGTGGCAAAAATCGCCGCTGACGCCGGGGTCCCCTACATCTTCAAAGCCTCCTACGACAAAGCCAACCGCTCCTCCGTTAAAGCCTTTCGTGGTCCTGGTCTCGCCGAAGGTCTCCGCATCCTCGCCAAAATTAAATCCGATCTCCACCTCCCGATCCTCACCGACATTCACGACGCCTCCCAGGCCGCCCCCGCCGCCGAAGTCGTCGACATCCTGCAAATTCCCGCCTTCCTCTCGCGCCAAACCGATCTCCTAATCGCCGCCGCCAAAACCGGCCGCATCGTCAACGTAAAAAAAGCCCAGTTCCTCTCTCCCTGGGATATGGGCAACGTCGCCGAAAAAATCGCCGCCGCCGGCAACACCAAAATCATCCTCACCGAACGCGGCGCCAGCTTCGGCTACAACAATCTCGTCGTGGACATGCGCACCTTCCCCGTCCTCGCAAAATTCGGCTACCCCGTGGTCTATGACGTCACCCATTCCGTCCAACTCCCCGGCGGCCAAGGTCACTCGAGCGGCGGCCAGCCCGAATTCATCGAGACACTTGCCCGCGCCGGCGTAGCCACCGGCGTCGACGGCATCTTCCTCGAAACTCATGACAATCCCGCCGCTGCTCTTTCCGACGGCCCCAACGCCCTGCCCCTCGCTCAACTTGCGCCACTCCTCGCTCGCCTCAAAGAACTCTCCACCCTCGTCCGCCGCTGGAGCAACGCATGAGTCTCGAAACCGCTCGCCGCGTTCTCCGTATCGAAGCTCAAGCCATTCAGGACGTCCTCGCGCGCCTCGACAACTCCTTCCTCCGCGCCGTCGATCTCCTCTTCGCCTGCAAAGGCCGCGTCGTCGTCACCGGCATGGGAAAGTCCGGCCTCATCGGACGCAAAATATCCGCCACCTTTTCCAGCACCGGCACGCCCTCCTTTTTTCTGCATCCCGCCGAAGCCCTTCACGGCGATCTCGGCATGCTCGCCCGCGGCGATACTCTCCTCGCCGTCACCTACGGCGGTGAAACCCAGGAAATCCTCAATCTCCTCGAATCACTCAAGCGCCTGGAAATTCCCATCCTCACGCTCACCGGCAATCTCAAATCCACTCTCGCTGAAGCCAGCGAAGTCGTCCTCGACGTCAGCGTCAGAGAAGAAGCCTGCTCCCTCAATCTCGCCCCCACCGCCAGCACCACAGTCGCCATGGCCGTCGGCGACGCCCTCGCCGTTTCCCTGCTCGACCGCCGCGGCTTTCAGCACGACGACTTCGCCGCTCTCCATCCCGCCGGCCGCCTCGGCAAAAAACTCCTCCGCGTCGAACACTTGATGCACTCAGGCGCTTCGCTGCCGCGCGTCTCGCCCGAAACTCTCATGCCCGCCACCTTTCACGAAATGTCCGCCAAGAAACTCGGCATGACCACCGTCACCACTCCCGACGGCAAACTTGCCGGCATCCTCACCGATGGCGACCTCCGCCGCCTCATGGAAAAGCATGGTGGCGCCACCCTCTCCATGACCGCCGGCGACTGCATGGTCCGCAACCCGCAAACCATCAGCCCCCAACTCCTAGCCAGCGAAGCCCTGAACCTGATGGAAAAAAAGAAAATCACCTCGGTGGTGGTCGTTGACGCCTCCCAAAAAGTAGTCGGCGTTGTCCACCTCCACGACCTCTGGACCCTCGAACTAATCTAGCTTGGGTGGCACAGCCATTCCTGGCTGTGCTCTTGGGTTTCTCTTCTCTGCGCCCTCTGCGCTCTCAGCGTCCTCTGCGTTAAATTCTGTCTTCTTCCTATCCGCCCTCGCTGTTATCGCATCCAAATCTTGCTAAGATTACTCGCTCATAAGTTTTCTGGAGGCCGTCTTGTCCCCAATCCCCAAAATCTCCCCCGCCCTGAAAAAACGCGCCGCCCAAATCAAGCTCCTTCTCATGGATGTCGACGGCACCATGACCGACGGCGGAGTTCTCCTCCTCTCTCAGCCCGACGGCTCCGCCCTCGAAATCAAGAAATTTGACGCCCACGACGGCCAGGGCCTCACCCTCGCCCACACCGACGGCATCCGCACAGGCTGCATCACCGGCCGCGAAAGCCCCGCACTGCTCCGCCGCGCCCGCGAAATGAAAATGGATTATGTCTACATGAAGATTCCCCTAAAAATGCCTGCCTACGAAGAAATCCTCGCCAAGGCAGGCGTGAATGATTCCGAAGTCGCTTTCGTCGGCGACGATCTTCCC
>DATLVJ010000141.1:0-4429 GCA_035577585.1 Candidatus Limnocylindrales bacterium | reverse complement strand
TATTCGGTTTCAAACCGCGGCTTGCGCTCGGGACTTGTCGGGACTCCGGAACAAGTCGCGGAGCGCGTGGCCGAGTTCGAACGCGCCGGAGCGAATTTGCTGCTCCTGCAGTTCAGTCCGCAACTTGAAGAAATGGAGCGGTTTGCGGCTAGTGTGATGCGGCGATCGCGTCCGCAGATGGCGCCGGCTTAAATGCCGAGCCGTTTTTGCTCAACCCAAAAGCGCTAGGCAAACTGTAATAGTTTGTCTATAATTGATGTTTGCCTTAGAAGTGCTGGCCCCGCCTGAGTGGGTCTGCAGGGAATAGCGAAAATGAATCCGGTCATTCAGAAGTTGCATGAAGCGCAATTGCGCAAAGATCTTCCTGAGTTCCGCCCCGGCGACACCATCAAGGTGCACGTGCGCCTGATGGAAGGCGAAGGCGAGAAGGTCAAGGAACGCATCCAGACCTTTGAAGGCGTGGTGATTTCGAAGAAGGGCCGCGCCAGCAGCGCGAGCTTCACCGTCCGCCGCGTGAGTTTCGGCGTCGGCATAGAACGCATTTTCCCGCTGCACTCGCCCTCGATTGCATCCATCGACGTCGTGGGCAAGGGCAATGTTCGCCGTTCGCGCCTCTACTACCTGCGCAATCTGCGCGGCAAGGCCGCCCGCATCAAGCGCGCCGCTCGCGAAGAAGCTCCGACACCCGCCGTCGCCGCCAAAGCCTAAGCACAACAACCAGGGAATTTGCGAAGGGACAAGCAACTGCTTGTCCCTTTTTTCTTTTTGGGTGGTAAAATCCGGGTTCGACGACACGAATATGGCGCGACTCTGCTCTTCCCGTTTCGAGCGAGCGGCGCGGCGGCTTGGCTGGACTCGCATTGCGGGTCTGGATGAAGCCGGGCGCGGCGCGCTGTTTGGTCCCGTAGTGGCCGCGGCGGTCATCTTGAACCCGAAGCGACGGATCGTTGGGCTCGACGACTCCAAAAAACTTCTGCCCGAGCGGCGGTCGGAGCTGTCGGAGCGGATTCGCTCCCATGCCATTGCCTGGGCCGTAGCTGAAATCGACGCGCAACGCATTGACGCCTGGAATATCTATCAAGCCAGCCGCCAAGCGATGCAGGCGGCGCTCGAACAGCTCACCATCCAGCCCGACTATCTGCTGATTGATGCGATGCAGCTCGACGTGATGATCGAGCAGAAATCCCTGATCAAAGGCGATGCGCGCAGTGTCTCGATCGCCGCCGCTTCCATACTCGCCAAGACGCACCGCGACGCCTGCATGGAAAAGTGGGACGCGGTTTATCCGCTCTATGGCCTGGCGCGCCACAAAGGCTACGCCACACCGGACCACCTGGAGGCGCTTCGCCAGCACGGCCCTTCGCCCTTGCATCGCCACTCGTTCGCCCCGGTCCGCGAAGCCGGTTGCTGGGCCGCCGGAGCGGTCCAAGAACCGCTGCCACTCGAAATTTGGCCCGCCCGCTCGTAAGCCCCCTTCGCCATTTGTTCACCTCGAGTATCGTATCCGCCACGGGGATAACTGCCTGTTCACACGCGCCCGCGGTTTCGTTGACGCCCCTCAGGTGGGGGCGTAGCGTGAGAAATGTAACATTGTGTGATCCCAGTACCACGCAACGAGTCGAGGAGAAAGTTGCCGTCAGCTTTCGATGGGGGAAGCTGTCGCCAGTTCGCATGGCCTACAACAAGAGCAAATACGTCGAAGCCGCGCAGAAGCTGCTGAACCAGGGCAAAGTGGCCCAGGCCATTGCGGAGTATCAGCAAATCCTGAAGTACGAGCCGCGCGATCAAGTCACGCTGATGACCATCGGCGAGCTGTATATCCGCCAGGGCGAAACATTTCAAGCCATCGAATATTTTGAGCGGCTGGCGCAACTCTTCGTCAGCGACGGATTCCTGACCAAAGCGATAGCGGTATACAAGCGAATTTCTAAACTCGCCCCGGAGGAAGTGCGCCCGCTCGAGAAGCTCGCCGATTTGTACGTGCAACAGGGAGTGATGAGCGAGGCGCGACCGCTGTTCCTGCAGTTGGCGGAACTTCATCTGAAAAACAACAAACAGCCGGAAGCGATTGCGCTCCTGAAGAAACTGCTTCTGGCAGAACCAGACAACCTGCGGATACAGATTCGGCTGGCGGATTTGTACCAGGCGATGGGGCAATCGGGAGAGGCCCTGGAATGCTACGTCCAGGCGGCTCAGCGCGCCTTGGCCCGTGGCGACCAGGCGGAATGCGAACGGCTGGCGGACCGTGCGTTGCAAATCAACGCGAAAAGCCTGGACGCGCTGATCGTGAAGGCGCGCAGTTTTTCATCGGTTGGCAATATAACTAAGGCATCGGAGATCCTGGAACGTGTTCCGGACCTCGACAAAGGGGGCGAACCGGCGGAGTTGCTGCTGGACCTTTACCTGAAGGCGTCCAAATGGGATGAGGCCTCGGCGCTGGCGCTGCGGATATTTGCCCACGACGAAAAGAATTTCACCGCAACTCAAAAGGTGACGGAAGGTTTCCTGGAATCCGGGCAAAGCGATCGCGCGATGAGCATACTCTCGCGTATTCGCATTCCGATGATCGATGCCGGCGAACACGACGGCGTGGTGAGCCTGCTGCAAAACCTGGCGACCCATATGCCGGGACGCCTGGAACCCCTCGAGTGGCTGGTGGATACGTTTGGTCGGATGAGCGATTCGTTCCGATTGCCGGATGCCCTGGCGAATCTGGGCGATGCGCTGTTGGCGAATGGGAAAACGGACCGCGCCAAAGAGATTTTCCAGCAACTGGTTGACCGCGATCCGGAAAACGATGCGGCCAAGCGCAAATTGAATGAAGCGCTCCGCAAGATGGGAGCGGCGCCGGCGGAAACGAAAGCTGCGCCGGAGCCCGCGGCCTTGGCGGAGAATCTACAGGCAGAAATTCCGCAACCTCCGGTTGCAAAGATACGCGGGGGGCTGCACGACGATACGCCAACCGTGGATGCCCAGGCAGCGAGTGCCCCCAAGTCGCATCTTGCCGAACAGGAGCTCGACGAAGAAACCCAGAAATTCATCGCCCAATCGCTGACCGATGTTGACCTGTTTGCCAGCTACGGCCTGACACAGAAAGCAATTGGACTGCTGGAAGCAATTTTACGCCGCGCGCCAATGCACACCCCCACGCTCGAAAAGCTTCTCGATTTCGTGCTGGGTGCGGGAGACGACCGCAGGACAGCGGAGCTTGCCGCGCAATTGGAACACATTCACGCTGGCCGGGGCGACATGCGCAGCAGCGAACGCTTTGGCGAACTGCGCCGGCGATTCCAGCGGGCAGCGGGTTTAAGCGACGACGAAATTGCCGCCGCGGTGCAAGCTGCGATGCCGCAACCGGTGGATGTTCATCCGGTTGGAGTGGGAGAAAAAACAGCCGTCGAAGAGGTGCCCGTCACCCCGGTTACCGCCGCACCTCTGGAAATTGAGGCTGTGCCTCTGGCACCGGGCATTGTGACCCCGGCACCCATGCCGCGGATTGCCGCGGAACTGCCCGGAATCGAAATCACTAAGCCGCCGGAAATAACACCTGCACCTCAAGCCGCCGCAGAATCCACCGCGGAGGAAGTTGACCTCTCTGCCGAGTGGGCATCGCTTTTGGAAGAGACAAGGGAACCCGAGACTCCGCTCGAAGAGATTTCCGCGGTGGAACCCGATCTGGCGTCTTCGTTCCTGGAGCAGGCGATGTCGATGAAGAAGCCTGCCCCGGCTAAACCTCCCAAGGCCTCAGGGGATTTGCCTGAGTTCGAAGTGCCAGCCGACTCACCGGTGGAAGAAGAGGCGGCCAGCCACACCGCCGAAATTCCGACCGAGCCGACTGCTGCGGAACAGCGTGCCGCCCTTGCCGAGCAGGTATTCAAGAAACACGAAGAACTTCTGCCGGATGAGGAATTGACGGCGCTTCCTGAGCCGGAACACGCGGGAGTTGCCGCTGAAGGACGCGAGCCGGCCCTGGATTTGCCACAGAGCACAGTGCCAGAGAAGACCGCACCCGAGCCGGATCTCGACCTGGATCAGGATTTCGAATTGGTGTTGGAAGCCGAACCGGTCGTGCCAGCGCACGAAATGCTCTCGAAGATTCCGCCGCCCGGGCCGCAAGCGCCAGAGCCTCATAAAGTGCAGGCCGGCGCGCCGGCGAATGCCCAGTCTCTGACCACGGACGATTTTCTAACCGATCTGGCCAAGGAAATGGACGAACTGGGTCTCGGCGAATTGACTCGCCCCGTCGGACATGCGCCAGAGGAAAAATCCGCACCCTCCGCGCGAGCAAGAGGGCATGAAAAGACTGCGGCGGGCGCAGAGTCCGGCCCCCTGAAGGAAGTCTTCGACGAATTCCGAGCGGAGCTTGGGGAGATGGGCGCCGAGGACGAGGACCTGGAGACGCACTACAACCTCGGAATCGCCTTCCGCG
>DATLVJ010000140.1:0-2168 GCA_035577585.1 Candidatus Limnocylindrales bacterium | reverse complement strand
CGGACCCGAGATCTCACGTCCAATGTCTTTAGCGCTGTCGGCGGCCCGGCCTAGTGGACCTTTTCCGCGGTTCCGCAGCGATTCAATTTTGGAGTGAATATTTTGGCGATATGTGGGCAATTGGCTGGCGACATCAACCAGCTGATTGGCTATGATCCAGCTAATCCACCCAGCTACCGCTATCGATACCAGGACCGTGAACATAACGGGTAGAAAACGGCCCACTCGTAACTTCTCGAGGTACGTGACCACCGGCGTCAACATGAACGTGAAAGTTAGGGCGAATGCCAGTGGGATCAGAATATCGCGTGCGAAATACAGCGCGGCGATGATTGCAAACACCAGGACAACCGTCCCGGTATTGGAGTGCGCCGGGCCCCGGCGCAACACGCTCATCGCGTGTCCAGATCGATCCGCCATGCAATAGTGGGTGTTATGCCATCGCGGCGGGTGCCGCTAGAGGAATCCGGGCTCCGGTGAACTCTCATATCTGACGCTGACGGGACTTATGGCGGCGAGGTATCGAGCAATTACTTACTCCACAACGACCGTCACGTGTGCCGCGGCATGATAGTCACACTCGCGGCAAGCTCTTAACCATAGCGGAAACCTTTCTTAACAGTCTGGTCACTTTTGCACATCGCTTTTGAAGTTATTTATGTATGTTTGAGGCGAGCATCTCTATTCGGAAGCTGTGCTTATTATTCTCGAATTGCCATTTGGCAGTTGATGCCGCGATTGAGGACTTCAGATGAACGCATCGCACCAGAAAGCTGCTGAATACCACGATCTTGCCGCGCATGCTCACCGCGCTGCGGCTGCGCACTACGAAAAAGGGGAACACCAGACCGGACACGAGCATTCGCGGCAGGCGCTCGAGCACTCCCGGCGGGCTTACGAGCTCGCACAAGAGGCTCACGTCAATTCCGGCAAAGAAACAGCCACTCTTGCCAAGCCGGCATGAGGCGCTACGATTCAGGCCACACGCCGGGCTGGGGCGAACCTGCCGGCCCTAGTCCCGGAATTTTTTCGGAGCTTATCGAGAAAGGACCTTAGTATGACGAATTTGACGGAAACGGCGTCGCTGCTCGGCGCCAAGGTGTCTGACGCCCAGGCGCGGGCGGAAGAATTGAGCCGGGCCGCCGGCAGGAAATTGGATGAAGCGGCGGGCGCGCTGCATACCGCTGCCTCTTCGGTTCGTAACACAGTCCGCCAGGGTTGTGAGGCCATCGACGGCTTAGCCTCCAGCGCAGCAGATAAGTTGGATGCGACGGCGTCATATGTCGAGGATCATGACCTGAGAAGCCTATTGACCGGCTGCCGGCGCCTCATTCGCCGGTACCCAACGGGATCGCTCATGGCGGCGACCGCGATCGGCTTCTTTACTGGCTCTGCCGTCCGGCGTATCACGCACTCGTGCGCCAAGAAATCCGTAAACCAGCATTCGTGACAGGGGGCGTTCGCATATCGGGCTGGCAGGCCGCACCTGAGGCTGCAGATTAGCGTTAACAGGGTGGCCGGTTTCTTTGGAGGCCCCGCTTGATTTGGAAACCTCGTTCCTTCCAAAGCCCACCAGGGTAGGGTCGCTTACCGATCGACGGGTTGGCGACCAGCGCAGCCGATAAGCTGGATGCGACCGCATCATAAATCGAGTTCGAGTTCCGCAGTGCTCATTTGAGGGACGCGCAGATGCTTAGTCCAAGTATCTGCGCCCTCAAGACAGAGGCGCAACTCATCGGGCGTGTGACCCCTCCTGCCGGCGCGCGGCACCGTTTAGGCCCGGTGTCACCTAGTTTTTGTTAGGAAACGTACGATGTGTCGCCTTCTGCAATCGCAAATCTCCCGGACTGTTCGAGTGTGAGCAATTCTGCGCAGTATTCCAAGAGATATCCGGCAACACTATTGACGGCAGCATCGTGGCAGACCCTCCTTCAATGTGAAAGAGGGCAACCATGAGAAGAGGAGATGACGGATGCTTTGGACACTCATCGTTATTCTGGGAATTTTGTGGTTCTTGGGTTTCAGTTTTCATGTGGGTGGAGGCCTCATCCATGTGCTGCTGGTGATAGCGGTTGTGGTTCTCGTCTTTAACTTGCTGAGCGGCCGCCGGGCCGTTTAGCACCTTTGAAGTTTGGAATTCAACCCTTCGAGAGATCGCCGCTCCGACG
>DATLVJ010000139.1:0-3726 GCA_035577585.1 Candidatus Limnocylindrales bacterium | reverse complement strand
CGGCGTTGCCACCCACGTCCGTTTCCAGATTTTCCCCGATGGCGGCGTCAGCCGGCTCCGCATAATTGGCGCCCCTCACGTCGATCCCGATCGCTCGAACTCGCTTGGGCGTTTCAACGCCCTGCCGCGCCAGAGGGCCGTCCGGACTTTGCTCGATTGCTGTGGTTCCAGAAAATGGGGGCAGCAGATGGCCGAGCGCAGACCGTTTGCCAACGAATCAGAACTTTTTGAGACCGCGTCTAAAACCTGGAGTGACTTGGATCGCGAGGACTGGCTTGAGGCCTTCCATCATCATCCCCCGATCGGTGAAAATCGAGCGAAAGCCAAACAATCCTCCACTGCAAGCCACTGGTCCACAAAAGAACAATCCTCGGCACAAAAAGCCGAGCCCCGCGTGTTGGAGGCTCTGGCAGAGCAGAATCGCGCTTACGCGGAAAAGTTCGGCTACGTTTTTCTGATTTGCGCCGCCGGCAAGAGCAGCGAGGAAATCCTGCACGCTCTCCAGCAACGTCTGCCGAACGATCCCGACACCGAATTGCGTATTGCAGTCGAAGAACAGCGCAAGATTACCCGCCTCCGCCTGGAGAAATTACTCGAGCTATGAGCCACATTACCACACACGTTCTGGACGTATCTTCGGGGCGTCCCGCCGCGAATGTCGCCGTAAGTCTGGAAGTCCAATCGGTTGGCGGCAACTGGACAGAATCAGCGCGGGCCGCGACCGACGCCGATGGCCGTCTGCGGGAATGGGCGTCGGCGAAAACGCTGCCCGCTGGAACTTATCGCCTGACCTTCGACACGGGCGCCTATTTTACCGCACGCAAGGTTCCAAGCTTGTACCCGCAAGTCGTGATCATCTTTGAAGTTCGCGAAGCGCAGGAGAATTATCACATTCCCCTGCTGCTGAGTCCGTTCGGGTATTCCACGTACCGCGGGAGTTGATCGATGGCCATCCGGCTTGGCGAAAATAATTACGGCAAGCAGCGCGTCCGGATTCTGCAGGTCTCGCGGCAGGCAGATCGACACGACATCAAGGAACTCACGCTTGGCATCCGCCTCGAAGGCGACTTCGATTCCGCGCACATCCAAGGCGACAATCGCAAAGTATTGCCGACCGACACGATGAAGAACACGGTTTACGCCCTCGCGAAAGAGCATGCGATCGGATCACCCGAAGAGTTCTGCATGCTCCTTGCCAATCATTTCCTTTCACGCAATCCGCAGGTCGCCCGCGTTCGCGTCGAAGCGGCCCAGACGCTTTGGTCGCGCCTCTCTGTCGGCGGGCAGCCTCACGCTTATACCTTCACAGGTTCCGGCAACGAGAAGCGCACCGCCGAAATAACCGCTACGCGCGCGGAGAGATCGCTTCAAGCCGGCATTGCAGGCCTGGTCGTGCTGAAAACGACGGAGTCTGCGTTTGAAAACTTTTTGAAGGATGAATACACGACGCTAAAGGAAGACCGGAACCGCATTCTTGCCACGGCAATTCATGCGATTTGGCTTTATCGGAAAATTACTGTCGATTTTGACCTGAATTGGCAGGGTGTCCGGCAGACCCTGTTGGCGGCTTTCGCCGGGCACGACAGCGAATCACTGCAGCACACTCTACACGCGATGGGTGAAGCCGTGCTCAAAAAGTTCGCAGACGTCCGGGAAATCCGTCTTTCACTCCCGAATAAGCACTACAACCTGGTCGATCTTTCGCCGTTCCATCTGGATAATCCCAAGGAAATTTTTCTGCCGACGGACGAGCCGCATGGCCTGATCGAAGCCACGCTCCGCAACGACTGATTCGCGCTGTTACTTCTTCCGTCCATCCAGAATCCTCACAAACGAAGCGCCGCGGAATTCCGCCGGAGTCAATCCCGTCAATCGCTGGGCCTCCTCCGCGGTAATCGCACCGCAGTTCATGGCGCGAAGGAAAAAGTTCAAAAGTCCCTGGCCTGTGGCAGCATCATCGAACACTTCGCCAACCAATGTGGCTTGCGCGGCCTTCGCAATGAAATTGCGAAGGCGTTCCGATGCCGCGCCCAGGCTTTCCAGGAAAAACGAATACACCGCCGCGTAGCGCGTAACCAGTTGCGCGGGGTGCAGGTCCCAGCCTTGATAGAAACCGTTCACCAGCGAATGCCGGACATGCTCAAAGTGCAGCCTCCACGCCTGATGGACGGCTTTCCGATTGTCATCTGTCTGCGCGGCCGAAAGTGGCACGGTGGCAGTTTCCGCGTGATGCACAGGAACGGGCAGAATGTTGGTCGCTCCATCGGAAAGCCAAATCCCGGTGCCTGCATACGCCACCTGCATCGCTTCCTTCGCAAAGTCGCACGCGAGATGCAACATGTGCTGGTGAGCCGCGGTGATGCCGCGCCCGGCCGTGTAATCGTACGTGCCGAAATGCGCGCCCACGCAGCGCCCCTGGGCCGCCTCAGCCAGGGGAAGCAAATTCAATTCTCCTTGCTGGTTGAGAATCGACTGCGGTGTCTCAATCATCAATTCTATTTGCAGCGTTTGCGCCCTCAAGCCCAGCGAGGCTTCCAGGCGCGAGCAAACCGCGGCCAGCGCCGCGGATTCTTCAGGGATAGTGACCTTCGGCAGAGTGATGAAAAAAGTCCGCGGCAGAGTCCCGCTCGTTTTTCCAAGCAACTCTGTCAAAAAAATGTCCAGGGTCCGCACGCTGCGATCTCGCAGCTCTTCGTTGAATGGTTTAATGCGAAGTCCGATGAATGGCGGCAGGCTCCCCGCCGCCATTCCCGCGGCGAGTTCGCTTGCAGCGGCGGCCGCGAAGCGATCCTCTTCTTCATTTGGGCGGTTGCCGAACCCATCCTCAAAATCAATGCGGAAATCCTCCACCGGTTCGCGCTCCAGCTTTTCACGCACCCGCTGGTACAGTGTCCACGCAAACCAGGCGTAAGGATTGTCCCTTCGCGCAGTCTCCGGATCCGCCTGCACGGATTTTGCAACGGCTGCAGCACCCGGCGAGTCCTTCAAATGTTGCGAGCCAGGCAGATCAACCGCTCTCGCGAACGAAATAAAGTCTGGTGCGTATTCGTCCAGCGCCTGCAGTGCTTCCTCGCCCAAGCGTTTCGCCGTGTCCGCGCGAAACAAATGCGCTCCGCCATAAACCGTATGCACTGGCTGCCGATCGCCCCTGGGCCCCGGATACCGCGACGCGAACTTCTCATGCGCCAGCCGGAGCGGCCCGAACGCCTCCCAAAGCGAATCTGAAGCAAGCGACCTAATCACATTGCTCTCCAATATCCAAAGTTAGACGGCAGTTTCCTTCGGGCCGGGTTTTCCTGAACGCGACGCGGCTAACAGAATACATTTCTTTCCAAGTGAAGCGAAGCCGCTTCCATGTTGCTGAGCCGCGCCAAATGATCGGGCGGCAACAAATCACCTCATGCAACGGCAGGCGTGGCCAATCTTGCCCACCGCTGTGAATGTGCTTGCGAAGATGACGTGGAAGCAAAAAAATGGAGCGAGGCGTCTCTGCCCTCGCTCCGTTGTGAACGTCAATCGCGTACTACCCGGCATTATCCTCTATGGTTTTCCATGCGGCTGATTCTGGTGAGAGTCCTGATGCGGTTGCTGGTGCTGCTGCTGTTGTTGAACATGTTGTTGCTGCTGTTCGTGTTTCTGTGCCAGTTGCTGCGTCTGCTGCTGGTGGCGCTGTTCGACCTGCTGCATCTTTGCGTCATTGGCTTGCTGGCGTTCCAGTTGGCGGTG
>DATLVJ010000138.1:0-2082 GCA_035577585.1 Candidatus Limnocylindrales bacterium | reverse complement strand
GACCACGCCAATTGCGATACCAGCGCCGACCCCCGCGTCGGAAACGACACCACCTTCCTCACTGTCGTCGACCGCGACGGCAACATGGTTTCCCTGATCCAGAGCAACTTCGATTCATTCGGCTCCGGCATCGTCGCGCCCGAAACCGGCTTTGTCCTGCACAACCGCGGCGCTCTTTTTACCCTCGAGCCCGAATCGCCGAATCTCCTCGCCGGTCACAAGCGCCCGTTGCACACCATCATCCCGGCCTTTGCCCAGAAAGGCGACACCCGCGTGGCCTTCGGGATCATGGGCGGCTGGAACCAGTCGCAGGCCCACGCCCAATTTATCGCCAACCTTGCGGATTTCAAGATGAACATCCAGGCGGCCCTCGAAGCGGCTCGTTTTACCAAGCACTCCTTTGGCGGCTGCGACGTTCAACTGGAAAACCGTTTTTCCTCCAGAGTGCGTGAAGAACTTGCCGCGAAAGGCCACAAGATCGAAGTCCTGGGGAACTTTTCCGGTTCCGTGGGCGGCGGCCAAGCCGTCCTTCGCGACTTCTCCAAGGGCGTCAACTACGGCGCTTCCGACCCCCGCAAAGACGGAGCCGCCATTCCAGAGTTACCAATCGAGTAAAATACTATTCAATACATAAAGCGAGTACTCTTGACAACCGGTACGTTTGGGGCAGTACGGCAAACAATTTCCCCTGTTGCGTGCGGAATGTGAACGACCGTTCCTATTTCCGAACGGAAAACACCGGCTCAACGCATATAAGCCTCATATTATCAATAGAGTGTGGGATGATATTCCTGGCGAGTGACTTGCACTCCTTCTAGCTTCCAACGAGCAAGTGAATTGGAAATCAGGCAGCGAGTGGGAGGGTCCGGGGTTATGCAGGTCTCAAAACGAGTCTTAAGAAAGTTTCTGATGGTCGCTGGCGCAGGTTTCCTGGTCTTGGCTTCCGCCCCCAAGGGCCGCGCGCAGAGCGACGACGTCGCCGGTCAGTATGTCTGCACCGAAGCCCATGTAGCCGGAAAGTCCGTGGCTTGCACCGCCCCTCCCCTCTCCTTAAAAAGCGATGGCAAGTTCGAACTGCAGGGCCGCGAAGGCCAATATCTCGTCAGCGGCAACTGGGTGGAACTCAACAGCACGGTCCTGAAGTCGCGCGCCAAACGCGAAGCCGGCCACAAAATAGTTTTCCGCTTCACCAACAGCAAAGGCGCCTGCGTAATGATTTACGAACGCCGCGTCGCCGAAATGGGCAAAACCAAGCTGGGCTAACTCCGCGTAGCGGCCATCTTTGAGTGCGGGAGCGATGCTCCCGCTTTTACGCACTAAAATTCGACAACCAACCTCTTTCACCGCCAATTTTTCTGATCCCCGCTAACCTAGGCGCACTCCTATTTCCTCTCCATCAACTTCTCAAAAATCCTCAGCGTTTCCGGCGCGTACCCTCCGTAATGATTATTCGCGAACGCAAACACCCGGATCTTCCGCTTCATGAAGTTCCTGCAAGCCTCCACCCAGTCCTGCAAATCCTTAGTCCGATCCACAATCGTCTTATCCCAAGTGTCTGTCAGCGCTTCGATCCCCTTGCGATCTCCCAGCCACCGGATATACGTAAAATCCGTCGTCACCGTGTCGCCCTTCGCGAACCACTCTTTCGGCCGCGGCATCCACGGATGGTCGATCAGCGCCAGCGCCGTTTTGTGCTTCCGCAACAAATCGTAGAGTGCCGGCCCCAGCCAGTATTTGTTGCGGACTTCCACGGCATACCGCCGGTCCGTTGGCAGTTTTTCAAGAAACGCTTTCAAGCGGGCCAGAAATTCCGCCGGCCCGGCAAACGCTTTCTTGTTGAAGTAGGGAAACTGCAGCAGGATCACGCCCAGCTTCTCCCCGAGCGGCTCCGTGACCCGCAGAAATTCGTTCATCGTTGAATCTGCATCCACCAGCACGCGTTCGTGGGTAATCTCTTGTGGCGTCTTCAGCGCAAACAGAAAACCCGCGGGAGTCTTCGCGTCCCAGCCTTTCACGGTGGAAAGAGCCGGAATCCTGTAATAGGTCGCGTCAACTTCCAGCGTGTTGAACTGAGTCGCGTAA
>DATLVJ010000137.1:0-2258 GCA_035577585.1 Candidatus Limnocylindrales bacterium | reverse complement strand
GCAAATCCCTCGCTGGCCCATTTCCGCGTCGCATCAATTCCCATCTTCGATCCAAAATCCTGCATCCGTGCCGCGTGATCCAGTGTATCCACGGGCCCCAACGTGAATTGCACATCCCGCTCCGGATCAATCGCGCAAAGCGCCTTCCAGACCACTTCGCGATAGTCATGCACGTTCACGTCGTGGTCCACCACCACGATCACCTTCGTAAACATCGCTTGCCCCAGCGACCAGATCGCGTTCATCACTTTTCGCGCGTGCCCCGGGAACGATTTCCGGATCGACACAATCATCAGGTTGTGCACAATCCCCTCTGCCGGCAGCGAGACGTCCACAATCTCCGCATGCGTCAGCTTCATCAGCGGCAAGAACACCCGCTCGATCGCATACCCCATATAAAAGTCTTCCTGCGGCGGACGCCCCACCACCGTCGCCAGGTAAATCGGATCTTTCCGGTGGGTCACGCACTCCACGTGGAATACCGGATACTCCCCTTCCAGCGAATAAAACCCGGTGTGATCCCCAAACGGCCCCTCCGTCCGCATCTCGTTGAGGTTCACATATCCTTCCAGCACAATTTCGGCGTTCGCGGGCACTTCCAGATCGTTCGTTTCACACTTCACCAATTCCACCGGTTCGCGGCGCAGGAATCCGCTGAACATCATTTCGTCCAGGTCAGGCGGTATGGGTAGAATGCCGCCCAGCGTCGTTGCCGGGTCCGCGCCAATCGCCACGCTCACCGGAATTCGCCCTTCGGGATTCTTCGCCCGAGCCCGCCGGAAATGTTCAGCGCCGTGCTTCTGCGTCTGCCAGTGCATCCCGGTCGTGCGCTCGTCGTAAATCTGCATGCGGTACATTCCCACGTTTCGCTTACCCGTCTCCGGATTCCGCGTAAACACCAGGGGGAACGTGATGAACCGCCCCCCATCTTGCGGCCAGCATTTCAAAATCGGAAAATCAAACAGGTTCACGTCATTCGCCTGGTGCACTACCTCTTTGCACGGCCCATCCTTCACATGCTTGGGCATGAAAGAGCCAAGTTCCGCCAGTTTCGGCAGCATCTTTAACTTGTCGAATAGCCCTTGCGGTGTCTGCATATCCAGGAACCCGCGAATCCGTGCCGCCACCTCATCCAATTCCTCCACTTCAAATGCCAACTCCATCCGCCTCACGCTTCCAAACGCGTTGATCAGCAGCGGATAGCGCGATCCCTTCGGCTTTTCAAAGAGCAGCGCCATCCCGCCCGGTTTCCCCTTCGGGCCCATCATCGCCTGTGCCCGCTGCACCACCTCCGTCACTTCCAATACCGGGTCCACTTCCGCCCTCACCCGGCGCAACTCGCCCTCCTTCTCCAATCGCCTCACAAACTCCCGCAAATCCGCGTATCCCACTGCACTCCTCCAAAAATCTCAACTAATTTAATCGGGTCTGTAGGGCCGGGCTCGCCCAGCCCTCCGAGTTCGCCCTATAGCGCCTAATCGCCGAAACCCTTCGTTTAGTGGCTGGTGTTCAGATGGGCCACGTTCGCGCCACACTACCACGCCGCAAGTCGTCCGCGCAAAACTGCTGATACATTGCAGTTGCATCTGCGGAAGTTCTGATCCCGACGCCGGTGCATCGTCTCGTTCTCAGTAGCCAGCCGTTTCGCTGTGACACAAACCGTCTCAGACTGACCATATATTCTGCTCGCAGTGCATCCCTTGGAATTGAAATTGTTGGTAGGATTTTGGCATATCTGCTTTGAATCGACTTACTTGCGCGATCAAATTTAGACTTCCGGCCAGGCCCGGCCTAGAGTGGCCTCGCAGTTGCTCTCTCCTATTCCGGAGGGGAGTCGTTTTCTCGCGCATTTTGCATTGGCTCCCGCCCCGGAAACAATTCGTTGATCGCAGAATTCAGAAAGCACTCTCTTAATCAAGGAGAACTGGGACCCCAAGCACGCCAGTAGACGGTTACAACAGGCTGCCGCAAAGGCTCATCAGCCAAATATGCTCCACGCACTTCATATGATTCCGCTCGATTATCTCTCCTGTGTTCTCACCGTCCTCGGCACCATCCTCCTCGGTAAAAAGCTCTGGCAAGGTTGGGTGATTGCCGCCATCAACAGCGCTGTTGTTTGCGTGATTGGCGTCCGCACTGCCCAGTTCGGTTTCGTTCCCGCCAATCTCCTCTGCATCGCTCTATACACCAGCAATCTCATCAACTGGCGCCCCAAGAAACAAGATCAGTAGTCCGTTGCCACTCCACACGATTCTCCG
>DATLVJ010000136.1:0-6315 GCA_035577585.1 Candidatus Limnocylindrales bacterium | reverse complement strand
GGTTCGGGATAATAATCGAGTGCGCGCCGCGCATGCCCACGCCAAGCGCTTTCACATCCATGCCCTCGTCGCAGACGCGCACGCACCGGAAGCACAGGATGCAGCGCGGCGCGTCGTAATACACCAGGTCCGACCACTTTTCTTCAGGCCGGTGAATTTTCTCCTCGACGAACCGGCTGGTGTCCGCGCCGTAGCGGAAAACCATGTCCTGCAGCTCGCACTCGCCGCCCTTGTCACAAACCGGGCAATCCAGCGGATGGTTGCTCAGCAAAAACTCCAGCATGAATTTCCGCGCGTCGCGCACCTTTTCGGTATTCGTCCGGACCACCATGCCTTCGGCGACCACCTGGGTGCACGCGGTCTGCAGTTTCGGCGCCTTTTCCACTTCGATCAGGCACATCCGGCATGCCGCCTGCAGCGTCAGCCCCGGGTAGTAGCAGAACGACGGCACTTCAATTCCCATGCGCCGCGTCGCCTCAATCACCAGCGTTCCGGCGGGAACTTCCACGTCGCGGTCGTCGATTTTCAGATGAACAAGTTTCGTGTCGGCCATGGATTCCTACCGCGCACCAAGCAACGCTTCGGCGGATTTGTTGTATGCACAGCGTCCCTGCAAATGGTCTTCAAACTCGCTGCGGAATTTCTCCACGATGCTGATCGTCGGCATCGCCGCCGCGTCTCCAAGCGGGCAGAACGTCCGTCCCAGCATATTCTTCGAAAGCTCCCCGATCAGGTCGATGTCTTCCGGGCGTCCCAGGCCGGCGTGAAACCGCTCCAGCATTTTCTTCAGCCAGCTTGTGCCTTCGCGGCAGGGGATGCACCAGCCGCAGGATTCGTGCGCGTAAAAATGCATGATGCGGCGCGCCATGTCTACCATGCAGGTGTCTTCATCGATCACCACCATGCCGCCGGAGCCGAGCATCGAGCCGGCCTTGGCCACGGTGTCGTAATCCATTGCGATATCAATCTCGTCGGCCTTGAACACCGGGCAGGAGCTTCCGCCGGGAATCACTGCTTTCAATTTTTTCCCGTTGCGCATTCCGCCGGCCAGTTCGTCGATGAACTTCTTCATGTTCATGCCCAGGGGAATTTCATAAATCCCGGGCTTGTTCACGTGCCCAGCGACACACAGCAGACGCGTGCCGCCATTCTTCGGCGTGCCGCGATTCGCGTACGTCTCGCCGCCCTCCAGAATGATCGCCGGAACCGCGCTCAGCGTTTCCACGTTGTTGATGATCGTGGGGCAGCCATAGAGGCCGACGACGGCAGGGAAGGGAGGTTTGATGCGCGGATTCCCGCGTTTGCCCTCAAGCGATTCCATCAGCGCCGATTCCTCGCCGCACTCATAAGCCCCCGCACCCGTATGAATCAGCAAATCAAAGTCAAAACCAGTGCCAAGAATATTCTTGCCCAGGTATCCCCGTTGGTACGCCTCGGCCAGCGCGCCTTCCACGATGTCCAGCACATAGCGGTATTCGCCGCGGATATAAATAAATCCCTCGTGCGCATTGATGGCCCGCCCGGCGATGGTGATCCCCTCGATCAGTTGGTGTGGATCCATCTCCATCAGCGGCCGGTCCTTGCACGTTCCGGGCTCAGACTCGTCGGCGTTGCAAATCACATATTTTGGCTTCGGCGAATCTTTGGGCACAAACGACCACTTCAATCCCGTCGGAAAGCCCGCGCCGCCGCGGCCGCGCAAACTCGATTTCTTCACCTCATCAATAATCGATTCCGGCGTCATCTGCTTCAGCGCTTTCTCCAGCGCCTGGTAAGCCCCATGCTGCAGCGCCACGTCGATCTTGTGGGAATCCTTGATGCCCCAGCGTTTGCTGATCAGCGGCGTCTCCAGTTTCGCTCGCTCGTGCAGCGCGCCGCTGATTACGCCTTGCGGCTCGGGTTGCTTGCCTTTGTCGAGATCCTCAATCAGCCGGTCCAGCTTCAGCGGGGTAAGGTTTTCATAGAAATCGTAGTTCACCTGAATCGCCGGCGCTCCTGTGCACGCGCCGATGCATTCCACTTCTTCCAGCGAGAAAACACCGTCTTGCGTCACTTCCTTGTGCCCGATCTCCAGCCGCTTCTTGGCGTGATCCAGCAGTTCCGCGCCGCCGCGCAGCATGCACGCTATATTGGTGCACACCTGCACGTGGTGTTTGCCGACCGGCTTACGGTGCAGCATCGAGTAAAACGCCAGCGTCTCTTCCACCTGCACGTTATTCAGATTCAGGCGCTTGGCAATTTCCGCGATCAGTTCATCGGTCACCGCGCCAAGTTCGTCCTGCCCGTACATCAGCATCGGGATCAGCGCGCTGCGCTTCACCGGATAACTGTTTTGGAGTTTGTCGAATTTCGCCGCGAGTTTTGGGCTGAGTTCCATAGGAATTATCTGTCCACTTCTCCAAGCACGATATCAATCGTTCCAATCGCCGCAACGGTATCGGCAATCAACTGCCCCTTCACCATTTGCGGCAACGCCTGCAAATTGACGAACGATGGCGAACGGAAATGCACCCGCAAGGGCTTTGGAGAACCGTCGCTGGCGATAAAACATCCCAACTCGCCGCGCGGCGACTCCACGGCCACGTATGCCTCGCCCGGTGGCGGAGAAAAACCTTCCGTGAAAATCTTGAAATGGTAGATCAGCGCTTCCATCTCCGTCTTCATCTTCTCGCGCTGCGGCGGCACGATCCCCGGCGCTTCGGACTTGATCGGCCCTTCATCCGTAATTTTGTCCACCGCCTGGCGCACGATCTTCAGGCTCTCGCGCATCTCCTGCACGCGCACCAAATAACGCGCAAAGCAGTCCGATTCCGTCCGGGTCGGCACGTTAAACTCAAACTCTTCGTAGGACGAATAGGGAAACGCCTTGCGATTGTCGAACGCCACTCCCGCCGCGCGCAAACCGGGGCCAGTTGTGCTCATCGCAATCAACGTCTCCGCGGGCAAATAGCCGACGCCCTTCAATCGCCCGGTCCAGATCCGGTTATTGGTCAGCAGTTCCTCGTACTCATCAATCCGTGCCGGCATCATGTCCAGGAAACGCTTCACCAGTTCGCGCCAGCCTGCCGGAGGCTCCAGCGCCAGCCCGCCGATGCGGATGTAACTGGTCATCATGCGCTGCCCGGCAAAGCGCTCGAAAATTTTCAGAATCTCTTCGCGTTCGCGGAAGGCGTAAAGCATCACGGACATGGCGCCCATATCGAGCGCGTGGGTTCCCAGCCACACCAGGTGCGAGGAGATCCGCTGCAGCTCCACCATCATCACGCGGATATACTGTGCCCGCTTCGGTATCTCTACGCCCAGGAGTTTTTCCACGGCCAGGCAATACACCAGGTTGTTCCCCAGCGGATTCAGATAATCCATCCGGTCTGTCAGCGTGATCGCCTGCGAATACGTCTTGTCTTCGCAGCTTTTCTCGATGCCGGTATGCAGGTAACCGAGGTCGGGCACCGCGGTCACCACGTTTTCGCCGTCCAGTTCCAGCAAAACGCGCAACACCCCGTGCGTCGAAGGGTGCTGCGGCCCCATGTTCAGGACCATTGTTTTCGATGTGCCGACCGCTGTTTCCACCGTTGTCATGGGTCTCAGTCCGCCGCGCTGGATCTAGCGCTTGCCCTCCACCGGAAAATCCCGGCGAAGCGGCGCTCCTTCAAATTCATCTGGCAATAGGATGCGCCGCAAATCCGAATGGCCCTCGAAACGAATCCCAAACAGGTCGAAAATCTCCCGCTCCATCCAATTGGCCCCAGGCCATAGAGGTTCCAGCGAATCAATGACCGGCTGCTGGCCGCTGACGCTGGTGCGCAGGCGAACCCGCGCCAGGCGCGGTATCGAAAGCAGTTGGTAGTTCAACTCGAAGCGCGGCTCGTTCGGAAAGCGGTCCACGCAAGTGGCGTCGCTCAGCTGGTTGAAATTAAGCTCGGGATCTTCCTTGCAAAGCCTGGCGGCGGCCAGCAGCATTTGGGGGGGCACGACGACTGTCGTTTCGCCGCGATACTCGATCACCTGCGAAACGCTCTCGGACTTCCACGCGCGAAGGCGGTCGATTACAACACCAGCATTTGCATTAGCGAGCTGCGGCACGTGTTCGGGTTCCTTGAAGGGCGACTGGCGTTACTTCTGCGATTTGTTCCAGTCGAATGCGCCCTTCTTCAAGAGATAGAAGTAACCGACCAACAGGATGGCGACATAGATCATCATTTCCATGAAGCCGAACATCTTGGTCGACGGATTGTGAACCAGGTCCTTGAATATGAAAGCCCAGGGATACAGAAAAATGGCCTCCACGTCGAACAAAATAAAAACCATCGCCACCAGGTAAAATTTCACCGAAAAAGGTTCCCGCGCATCCCCGCTCGGCGTGATGCCGCATTCATACGGCTGTTGTTTTGCTTTGTTGGGCCGCTTCCAGCCTACCAGCGTCGACAGCGTTATCAGCATGCCGGCAAGAAAAGCAGCCACCAGCAGGTGTATTACTAGGGGAACGTATGCATCGAGGCCGGTGGGGGTCATAGTCAAAGCGTTATAATAGCGAGTGGGGAGCCACGCGGTCAAATACTCCCGCAAAAAATCTTGTGGCCCGCGTGGCTTATACTGCGGGTGTACTCCGGCGCGTTTACCGGCATAGAGGAAGCTGATGGTCTTCGGGCACAATTCCAATCTCAAACTCGGGTCGAACACTTTCCACGTGCAAACCGAAGATCGCGGCGCAACTCACGCCATGATTGATACCACCGTCTATTACCAGGGCCGCGTACTCCACCGCCGCACGAATAATTACCACGATCTTCTCCCGATGAATGAGGAGAATCAGCAAAAGTTAAAGGTTCGCGTCGACGAGCAGCACCGCACAGTCCTCGATGCAATCCGCAGCGGTGAATTACATATGGCAATTCCCCAGCCGACTGCCGCGTCGGCCAGCGCAGCTGCCGGAATTTCCATTCAAGCTTCATCCGGTTCGGAGAACCCACCCGCCCCGGTTGATCAACCGCCGCCGAAACTGGTTCTGGAACTCCTGAACGCCCGCTCCTGGCTGGCGGGAAAGCAAGCCACGCTTAACCTGTTGGTCAAAGAGGAAGGGGGAGCGAACATCGCCGGCGCAATCGTCACCGCTGAAATCGAAGGAAGTGCCGGCCATCCACCTTTCTCAAGTCACACAGGGGATGGTGGTCAGGCCACCATCCTCTTCGAAATGCCTAAACTCACCGGTGCCGAGGCGGCGCTGGTAATTCGCGCCGAGGCGAACCAGGCCACGGCAATTCTCCGCTTCTCTCTGCGTGCGAAACCCCGCGTTCCCGCGGTATGATCAGCCCATGGCGAACGAAATTCAGGTTCACGTAAACGGGGAGTCCAAGCAGTTGCCACCCGGCACCAGCGTGCGCGGACTGCTGGACCATCTCGGCCTAAACCCCGGCCGCGTAGCCATCGAGTACAATCTGGCAATTCTGCCGAAAACCAAATGGGAAGCAACCCAGGTAGCCCCAGGCGACCGCCTGGAAATCGTCCAATTCGTAGGCGGCGGCTAGCTTCTTGTAGGGCCCGCCTTCCGAGGCGGGCCGCTCTTGCCCGGGAACACCAATCTCCCGATTGGCATTCTCAACTTGTCCGATTTTAGTCTGAATGCCAAACTTCGGCACGGAGCGGCCCGCTGCCGCAGTTCACGAATCTCTTTCCTCATTTCCCCAAGAACTTCTTCCACGGTTTCCAATAATATTTCGGCCATCCCTCTCGCACACCCTTGTGGTCGTAAGCCGGCACTCCCACGTGCACTAAATCAATCTGCGCTCCGCCTGCGACTTTGCTGAACGTCAGAATCAAAATCGACCAATCCTCTTTCTTCCAATGCGTCGCCCGCCAGAACTGCACAATCTGCCTGTCCGGCACAACCAACAGATTCCTTCCCTCCAGCATCGCGGCAAACGCACGGAACCGCCCGCCAGAATTTCGGTTGATCCGTGCCGTCATCCCCGTGGACTTCGAATGTTTCTTTGAATCGAGGTACATCTCAAAGAGTGCGTGAGGAGTAGTGCGAAAACGCACCGTCTGCTGAATCACCGGCGTCATAGCGCCTCCATGATTAGCCATATATAGTCAACGTGTCATCCTGAGCGGCGCGCCGTTCGCGTCGCGAAGGATCTCAACCAAAAATGTCGGCGTCGAACCTTGTGTGTCCTACACGCCCTCGAGCAGGTGCCCCATCTTACGCTTTTTGGTTTGCAGGTAGGCCCGCGAAATCTTCGACAGCCGCGGCTGGCAAGGCACTCGCTCGACCACGCGAATGCCCGCCGACTCAAGCTGCTTAATCTTGTCGGGATT
>DATLVJ010000135.1:0-3198 GCA_035577585.1 Candidatus Limnocylindrales bacterium | reverse complement strand
GTTGCGGCAACGCGCGACGGGCCGGAATTCAAATATCCCGCAACTCCGCCGACAAACACGTTCGAACCATTGTTCGCACCCCCATCGGGGTTAATCAGGTAAACGTTTTGCGCGCCAAAATCTGCCACGATCAATTGCGTGTTGTCCGGCGTAAGCGCCATCCCGCGAAGCCCCGCATCCGGTGGCGGTCCGTTGGGAGGCGGCGCCAGCGGACTGCGAAAGACCAGCGCGCTTAAATCAAATACGTCCACGTGGTCTGTGGCCGAAAGATAAAGATGCTGGCGCCCCTGATCATATAGAATAAATTTGTAGAGGCTCGGGTTGGCGTATGTTTGCCGGCCCGCAAGATACTGAAAGGACTTTGCCAGGGTGGTGTTCCCCGAAGGTGTGGTGAGCGAAATATCCACCTTGCCCGCCGCGCCTGATGGAGTAGTCAGCGTAATCCGTTCAATCGGAAACGGGTACGAGGCATCGAGGGAAAGTGCTCCAGCAAAGGCCGGAAGTGTTTCGACTTTCTGCACGGTTGCGGACTGCCCGCCCATCTTCACCGTAATGCCGCCCGCGTTGGCACCGAACCCGTGTCCAAGCAGATAAATCGTATCGCCGCCGCCGGATGCTCCCGCAGTGGAAAAAATCTCTTGAACACTCGGGCCATAACTGAACCCATCCGGGGCCACCGCCAGCCAGCCGTTCGAAAAGTAGACCATCAAGTTCACGGATCCGCTGGCGGCGCTGGCCGGCGAATTCACCTGCAGCTGAGAGCTACCCGACATAGTCGCAGCAATCGGATTCTGCGTCCCAAAACGAATCTGCGCTCCTGCAGGAAAATTCGACCCGCCGATGGCAAGTTGCGTTCCACCAGTGGTTGGTCCCTCCGCCGGCAAGGCTGAGGGCACACTTGCAAGCGCTGGCGCCGGCAGCGAGAGCACACCCGGCGAGGAAACATCAATCGCCCCGAGCCCTCGATTGCCGCGTCCCCAGGCCATTTGTGAATCGTCCATCTCCTCGATAGCCGTCGGAACTCCCTGCACCGCCAGGTCGGAAACCTGCCCAATTTTCTGAAGATTGCCGGCACCGAGCGCGGTAATCACGCGTCCGTTGCCGAAAGCTTCAGAAACATACAGCGTCTGCCCATCTCGCGAAAATACAATCCCCGCGGCGTTTGCAGTGGAGTAGCTGCCCGCCAAATTCAGGGATCCATCCAGGAGCACCACCTGTTGTGCGCCTGCGGAGTTTACAAGCGCCGCGTACCGGCTCCCGTTCGAATTTGCAGCCACAGCAGCAATGCTGCCGTTGCCAAGCACCTGAGGTCCGGCAAACACATTCCCATTTCCATCCAGCACCACCGCCTCGCCGCTCGAATCATCTGCCGCCGCCAGCAAGCGGGTCCTGTCCCCAGCCCGTGCCATCGCGCCAAGTCCATTTTGAAAGACCGTGGGCGCCCGCGGCGTCAAATCTGTCAGGGTATTGGATATCGGATCCCACAGCGCAAGCAGCGATTCACTCGCGGATGATTGTCGCAGCCGCAAAGCAAGCTTGCCGCTGGCCAGCGGAAGCGCTTCCCGCGGACGATTGAACACCACCCCGGGAATCGGTGACGTCCCCGCCATAGGGTAGCGCTCAATCACCTGCAAGTTGCTGGTGGAAATCTTGAGAAGCATCTCCGTTTCTGTTCCCACCCACAGCGTCGTCCCGTCGCCGGACAAATCCACACTGGAGGCCCCCGGCGCATCAATCACTGCCTGCAACCCAGGATTTGTGTCCGCGTAAACCTCTACGCGATTCATCGCCGGGTTAGCCACAAAGAAACGCTTCCCTGTCGCGTCGTAAACAATCTGCCGCCGCCGTGATTCGCCGGACGGCGTATCCACAGCCGCAACCGAATCGTCGCGCAAAAACGCGGACCTCGGCAGATTCGCGGCGACGCCGGATTGAATGGTCAAGGAAAGTAATGCGGAGTGCGAAATCGAACCGCTCGTGGCTTGCGCTGATATCGCGAACTGCCCTGTCGCCGCATTCGGCGATACGCCGATAATCACGGAAATTGTCTGCCCCGCGATGATGGAAAACGGACTCGGGGGATTGCTCGTCACTCCGGCCGGTATCCCGGAGAGTGTCACCTGCACGCTTCCCGAAAAACCGTTCGCGCCCTTCACGCTGGCGTTGACCGGCGCGCTAGAACTCCCCTGCTGAATGGTGACGGTCCCTGTTGAAAGTGCAATCGTGAAGTCGGGCCGCGGAGGCGGCGGTTGAGTCCCCCCTCCTCCGCCACCTCCGCAACCCGTGAGGAAAATCGCGAAAACGTTAATCAGGCAAGCCGAATTGTGCACGCCTCGCGGCATGTCGTGACTCCTGCGAAGCGAATATCTATTTTGCGCGGGTCGGCAAGCAAGGGCGGGGCCTGCCGGATCGTTCGCCACCTCCGGGAAGCGAACAACCGTCCACACCTTAGCTATCAGTCGAGAACTTGTCAAGTTATTAAATAATGTGGAAGCCAAGCTGAGGATAAAATAAAACGGCGCCCCGTTTGCCACGGAGCGCCGTCCTTGGGAAGAACTTGGGAAAGGAACAGGTACTTAAATCGTCTTTGGCCCGACTCCCGCAGCCGCGGGCGCCGAAGCCGAACGCGAAAACGCGCTGCTGCCGGATTCTTTCTCTCCGGACTTGTCGATTTCGATGGAACCCTTGAAGTACGCGCCGTCTTCGATCATGATGCGCGCCGTGGTCAGGTCCCCGTTCACCGAGCCGTCCTTCTTGATCTCGATGCGGTCCTTCGCGCGGAGATTTCCCTTGACCGTGCCGTACACTACCACTTCACGGGCAATGATATCCGCGGTCACCTTGGCGGAGGCGCCGACGGTGAGCTTGCGCTCGTCCAGTTGCACGAGCCCTTCGACCGTGCCCTCAAGCAGCAGGTCTTCACTTCCGGTAATTTCGCCTTTGATATGCAGGCTTGGTCCGAGCCGCGCGGTTGCGCGATCGGCTGTTGCACCCAAAGGACGCATGGCATCTGTAGACATTGCAGTAGTTCCCTCCCAAGTTGCCGCAGAAGTCTTCGGCGGCAAATTCACTGGTGAATTTTTTATTTCCGGCGGCGCGGCTTGCGGCGTATCCGGCTTTTTGTTACCCCACATCGGTCCTCCAGGGATAGCACACCCCACGCAGGTTTCCGGCCCGGGGTAGTAAGCAAAAGATAGT
>DATLVJ010000134.1:0-19398 GCA_035577585.1 Candidatus Limnocylindrales bacterium | reverse complement strand
CTGTCTGCAACGCGCAGGAGTACGGAAAATTTCCCTTGAAGTGGGCGGTGTCGACTTCCACACGATGGATGGTGCCCGGAAAGCCGAGTTTCAGGACTACCCAATCGTGGCCCGGGCCGCGCCTGCGTTTCGTCTCCCATCCGTCGCCCATGTTTTTCGCACGATAAGGCATCAGGAGGTTGCCCGGAGCTCCGTAGAATTGGTCGCTTGAGACCACCACGCTACCGCCATTTTCCACGGCGATTAGATTGATTTCCGTGCCCGACTGCAGGCCAGGCCCGGGAACGGCCTCGCCGTGGACACGCAGTCGAGCAACACCACCATCGGGATAGATCTTAAAACGCAAATGGGTAAACCTGGAGCCGTTCTCGGCAGCAAAAAGATTCCTGAAATCACCCTTAAGTCCAGTTTCGGGAAATATCTGTATCCACTTTGTTTTTTCCGAGTGCAGCCGGCTCTTCTCACTTTTGTAAGGATGCCGTTCTCCAAGGTCGCAGCCTTCAAGCGAGAATCTCTCGGGATAGTTGCCGGTGAAAAAGCTGGTGTCTACCGTGACCCCTCGAATAATTCCCGGTAAGCCCAGCCGGATGATGCACCAATCATGCCCGGGCGTGCGGCGGCGGCGCGATTCCCACCCGTCCATCCATTTCCCGCGAGCAGTGTATTTCCCCTCGATGAAAACGGGATTGGATTCCTTGAGCAGATTTTCCTTGGGCGCGAAGAAGTCGTCGCTGGCTTCGAGCACGCGGCCGCCAAGTCTTTCGGCGGCGAGATCAGCGAGTTGGGTGAAATCCTTCATCGTTTGCCCCGAAGGAGGACCTTTCCGGCCAGCGAAGCGGAGAATTCTCCGCGTTCGAAAATCTTTTCGCCGCGCAAGAAAGTTGCTTCGACTATACCCATAAGGCCGCATCCCGCATAGGGTGTCAGTTTGTGCCGATGATGAAGTTGAGAGGGATCCACTTGAAAGCCAACTTCCGGGTTCCACACGACCAGATCGGCGTCGCAGCCCGGCGCGATCGCTCCTTTTTTTTGATCAAGGCCGGCAAGGCGGGCGGGCGCTTCAGAGAGCCACTTGGCAAGATGCTTGAGCGAAAAGCCGCGCTGTTTCGCTTCGGTCCACACAACCGGAAGGCTGAGTTGCAGCGAGGCTATGCCACCCCAGGCGTCCAGGAAATCGCCGCTTTCCTGGCGCTTCATTTCCGGCGGGCAGGGAGAGTGGTCGGTGGCGATCAAGTCGATGGTTCCATCGCGCAATCCAGCCCACAGCCGTTCGCGATTTTCCCGCTCACGAATCGGCGGCGCGCATTTGAACTGTGTCGCACCGTCGGGAATTTTTTCCGAGGCGAAGGTCAAATAATGCGGGCACGTTTCGACGCTCACTCGCTGGCCTGCAGCTTTTGCTTTTTGAATCATCGAAATGGCGTCGGTGGAAGATAGATGCACGATATGGACATGTGCTCCAAACTCTCCGCCGAGGCGCAGAAGCAGGTCAATCGCGGCATTTTCCGCAGCGCGAGGGCGAGAGGCGAGCCAGGTTTGATAAGCCGTTCGCGATGCGGATTTGGAGTGGCTTTTCACAGCTTCTTCAATCGGTCCGGGCAACTCCGCATGGGCGAGGAGCGGCGCTCCAATTTTGGCCAGCACAGGCAACGCTGCGCGGAGGTTAGCGTCGCCGACGCTGTCAAATTCTTTCACACCGCTATCAATAAGAAAGCATTTGAAGCCGAAGCAGCCTGCATCCCAGAGGCCGGGCAATTCCAACGAATTCCCCGGAACGACGCCGCCCCAAAAGCCCGTGTCCACCGAGAGTTTGCCTGCCGCAGCGGCGAGTTTCGTTTGGAACGCCGCAAGGCTTGTTGTTGCGGGAATGCTGTTCAGGGGCATTTCGATGAGTGTGGTGATGCCGCCGGCCGCGGCCGCGCGTGTGGCCGTTGCAAATCCTTCCCATTCGGTGCGCCCGGGCTCGTTAATGTGAACATGCGTGTCCACTAAGCCGGGCATGACGGCCAAATCCCCAGCTTCGTAAACAGGAGTTCCTGAAGGGACATCGTCCAAGCCGGAAATCTTTGTAATCGCTCCACCGCGAATATGGATCGCCGCGGCGCGTTCACCGCCAGGAGTGACGATCCGCTTGCCGCGGACAATCAAGTCCACTTCACCGCTGGAGCCGCCGGAATGGTTGCGATCATTTGCCATTCTCAGCTAATCCGCGAGGCTCTCGCAGAATTCAGCGAGCAGATTCTGCGCAACCCGCAGCCGGTAACGCGCAGTTGAACGGATATCGTCAATCGGGGCGACCTCGCCCGCAAGGGTTTGTTGCGCCGCTTGCACGGTGGCGGGAACCGGCTTTTCCCCACGCAGAACTTTTTCCGTTTTCGTGGCACGAAACACGGTTGGGGCAACGCTGCCAAGCGCGATTCGCACTTCAGCAATCCGTCCACCCTCCATTCTGGCCGCGCCCGCTAAACACACCTTCGAGATGGCTTGAGCCCTTCGCGTACCGACCTTGCGATAAAACTGGTTCGAATAATTTCTGTTTCGGGGCAGACGGATGGCGCGAATCAATTCGTCTTCGCGCAAGGCAATTTTCTTGTAGCCGTGCCAGAAACCGTGATACGGAACCCATCGCGCACCGCTTGCGGAGACAAGTTCGAGCTCCGCATCATAGACAAGCAGCGACGGCGGCGAATCCGCGGCGGGGGAAGCGTTGGCGATATTTCCGCCGAGCGTGCCGCGATTCTGCGTGGCGATGCTGCCGGTTTCGGCGGCAGCGCGGCACAAAAGCGGAAATTCGCGGGAAACAAGTTCGTGGCGCCTGATATCGGAATAAGTTGTCATGGCGTTCAGCGCCACGAATTCGGAAGTCACAGCGATCCCTCGCAACTCCGGCAGCTTCCAGATGCTCAAGAATTTGCGGTGCGGAAGCTTTCCCGCCTCGAGCAGAACCATCAAATCAGTGCCGCCGGCAAAGGGCTTCCACTCGCCCGGTTCGCGCGTCAGTCGTTCCAGCGCCTCCGCGAGATTTTGGGGCGCCACGATTTCGTAACCTGGTATGTACGATCTCATCGGCGAAGTCCTTGTGCGCGACACGCTTCGAGGACCGACTCGAATATTTTCGTGTACCCGGTGCAGCGGCAAAGATTTCCCGCCAGGGCCTCGCGAATTTCGTTCTCCCTTGGCTGCGCGTTCCGTGACAACAGATTTCTCGCCGCCAGAATCATGCCCGGCGTACAGATGCCGCACTGCGCTCCACCGTACGTAAGGAACGCCTGCTGCACTGCGCTCAATTCGGCGGCGTCGGCGACACCTTCGATGGTGCGAATCTTCGCGCCATCCGCCTGCAACACCGGGATCAGGCAACTGTTGACGAGTGCACCGTCCATTTCGATCGAACACGCGCCGCATTCGCCTTCGCCGCACCCTTCCTTAGTTCCGGTCAGCCCGGCTTGCTCGCGCAAAACGTCGAGCAATCGGCTCATCGGATGTGCTTCAAGCGACATCGGGCGGCCGTTGATCTCGAACGCGATGCGAATTTTGCGGGCGGCATCAGGCATGCACACTCTCCAGCATCTCCATCAATTTCTCCGGCGTGATCGGAATCTGGCGGACATCGGCACACGTGGCATGGGCGATGGCATTCGCGATCGCCGGCGCGGTCCCGTCGAGTGGCAACTCACCGATGCCCTTGGCGCCGGCCGGGCCCCGAGCGTACGGCAGTTCCTCGAAGAAAACGCGAATCGGAGGGACGTCCATCGAAGTAGGCATGATGTAGTTGGTCATTTGGCCGTTCATCATACGGCCTTCCTGCCAGACCACATTTTCGTAGAGCGCAAAACCGATGCCTTGCGCAACGCCGCCTTCGATCTGCCCCGCAGCCAAGACCGGATTGATGACTTTGCCGACTTCCTGAACGGCGACAAAGTCTTCGACGCGAACCTCGGCCGTGCGTGTGTCCACGGAAACCTCCGCGACGTAGACAGCCCAGGCGTATGCGCCGTAGGCATCTCCCTGGTATTTCGCGTCGTCCCAATGAAGCTCGAGGGGATGCTGATATTTCACCAGAGATCGCAGCGGGCCGAACTTGGCGTTGTACTTGCGGCAGGCCTCGGTGAACTCGGCCGGAGTGTAGCTTTCATCCAGAACACCTGCGTCTTTCAGTGATTTCTTGATTGCCAACGCCGCGGTCTCGACAAGTTTTCCGACGATCATAGTGGTTCGCGAAGCGACGGTTGGACCACTATTCGGCACCAGCGAAGAATCAGGTTGCAGGATCTCAATCCGCTCGCAATCGAGCCCCAGTGCTTCGGCAGCGATCTGGGCGAAAACTGTATTCGTTCCCTGCCCCATCTCGGTGCTGCCGGCCAGCACATGCACTTTGCCATCGGGCGTCGCCGTGACTATCGCTTCCGATGCGAGGTATTCCTCACCCGAGCCGGTGAACCCGGCGCCGTGAAGGAATGCCGCGAACCCGATGCCCCGCTTGATTCCGCTGCCAGGATTCGCTTCGGCGAAACATGCGCGCTTCTCGTGATAACCGCTCAGCTTCAGCGCACGATCCAGCAATTTGTCCATCCGCACTTTTTCGTGAATCACCTGGCCGACGGCAAGCGTCTGGCCCTGCTGGATAAAATTACGGCGGCGAAACTCTTCCGGAGAAAGGCCGACGGCCGCAGCGACTCGGTCGAGATGGCGTTCGAGCGCGAAGACGCTTTGCGGAGCGCCAAACCCGCGAAACGCGCCGTGCGGCGGGGCGTTCGTTGCCACCACGCGGCTCTGAATCAGCACGTTGGGGCAGGCGTACGGTCCGGCAGCATGAATGGTGCCTCGGGACAAAACGACCGGCGATAGTGTTTCATAGGCGCCGCCATCAAGCGTGAAGTCAATCTTCATAGCGAGGAGTTTTCCATCCCGCAGGACGCCCGTGCGGTGACGCGTGCGCGAAGGGTGACGCTTCGTCGTCGCGGCCATATCTTCCGCCCGGTCGTAAATCATTTTCACTGGCTTGGCCGATTTCAACGCCAGGAGGGCTGCGTGGCCGGCAATCATGGAGGGATACTCTTCCTTGCCCCCAAATCCGCCGCCGGTTTCCGTTTGCACCACGCGAATTTTTTCCTTGGGAAACCCGAAAAGCCGCACCAACGCTTTGTGAACATAATAAGGACACTGCAGCGAGCCCCACACCGTGACGCCATCGGCGGAATTGGCGCGCGCGATCATGCCTTGTGGCTCGATGTAGAGTTGTTCTTGGGCGCCCGTCTCGTACTCGCCTTCGACAATAAAATCCGCGCGGCTCCATGCGCCGGCAACATCGCCCTTTTCGACTCGATACGATTTAAAGATATTGTCATCGCCCCAAATGATTTGTTTCCGCGAAAGCGAATCTTCAATGGTGAACACGGCGGGCAGCGGTTCGATTTCGATGTGCACGGCCCGCCGCGCCTCTTCGAGCAGATACTTGTCCGGGTGAGCGAGTAGAACCACCGCCTCTTCCGGATGATTCACGAACTGATCGGCGAGGCATGGCTGATCTTCAATCAGGAGAGCGACGCAATTTTGCCCTGGAATGTCCTTCGCCGTGACGATGGTGAATTCTTTCCACGGAATTCCTTCACCGAATCGAATACCGAGAATCTTCCCACGCGCTGACGAGCTTCGCACCGTAACGCCGTAAATCATGTCCGGGAAAGTCAGATCGTCGACGTAGCGCGCAGCACCGGTGACCTTTTCGCGGCCTTCCTTGCGCGGAACCGACTTTCCAATCTGGTGGTTTTCCATGGCCATCCGTCTGCAGTTCGAGCGCGAAGGCGGGCGAGTTTACCGGGCGCATTGCGCAGTTTGCTGATTTCGAGAGATTGTAGCGCACCCGCCGGGACAAATTCGCGCCATTCTGCGGATGCCCGGAAACGGCACATTCATATTGATATTTGCCGGGGGGCAAGGCACCCTGAAACGGGATGAATCTCCTGTGAAGCAAGAGTTCATGCGGCGCGCGATCGCGCTGGCGATGGAAAACGTTCGCAGCGGCAACGGCGGGCCCTTCGCGGCGGTAATCGTAAAAGACGGCCGCATAATCGCGGAAGGCGCGAACCGCGTCACGGCCACGAACGACCCAACGGCACACGCCGAAGTGGTGGCGATTCGCGGGGCCTGCCGCAATCTGGGCGATTTTCAACTGGCGGGCTGCGACCTCTATACGACGTGCGAGCCTTGCCCGATGTGCCTGGGAGCGATTTACTGGGCGCGTCCGGCGAGGGTATTTTATGCCTGTGGTGCTGCCGACGCCGCCGCGGCCGGATTCGACGACGCGTTCATTTACGAAGAACTGAACCGTGTTCACGCCGAGCGGAAAGTGCCGATGCAGCAACTGCTGCGGGAAGAATCCCTTCAGATTTTTTTGCTGTGGAAACAGCAGGAAAAGAAAACCCCTTACTAAGGGCAGGGCAATTGCGGGCACCACAATTGCCCGAGTAACGCACGGCAGCGCAATCAGACGGCCGCCGTCTGGCCATAGAACGGGGAGTCCGTATGGCCGCGGAAATCGAAAGTGTAGAATGTTTTGCGATCCCAGTCGTTGAGTGGGAGTCACTGTACCTCGGAGAGATCGTTTGACTACTTGCCTTGAGAATGCTTCGTCCAGTTGCGGGGGCGGCAATCTTTTGACAAGTTCCAAGGAATTTCATCCTCGGCGGAATCAGCGAATAAAAGAAAGGCAAGCGCGGTGTGGGAACACGGCGCCAGGCTCGCAGGACTTTCGGGTGTGGAACCGGGCTATTCCCATCTAAATCGGAGCAGAGCCTGTCTCTCAGCGCAACGCAAAGTCATTCCTGACGACCTGGCCGCCCTTCATGACGAAGCGAACGTGCTCGAGTTCGCTGATATTGGCGATCGGATCCCCGGAAACCGCGACAAGATCGGCGAATTTCCCCGGCTCGACTGAGCCCACGCGATCCTGCCATCCCAGCATTTCCGCGGCGTTTGAGGTGACGGCGCGAAGAATATCGAGCGGCGGCATGCCGTTGTGTCGCAGGGCTGTGAAAATCGTTGCGCTTGCCTCCCCGCGAGTTTTTCCCGGATAGTACCAGCACATATCCGATCCGGCGGAAAACTTCACTCCAGACTTTAATATTCGCTGAACGAGAGCCGCTGCGCGCGCGCGAGATCGATCGTCGCCGGCGGCATTCGCGGCCAGCAGGGCCGGAGACACGGTGATGGTCTCGTGAATCCTGGACCATAGTCCGTCGAAAAAGGTGGGGGTCAAGTCGAAGAATATCCCTTTGTCGCGCATGATCTTTAATTGCTCATCGGTAACACCGTTGCCATGCTCGATCGAGTCGACGCCGGCATCCAGCGCCATCTGGATATTGGGTGGGCTGAAGGCATGAACGGCGACTTTCAAGTGCCGGCGATGGGCTTCCTCGACGATAGCCGTCATCTCCGCCTGGCTAATGTCATCATCGATTGCAACCTTAATTACGTCGACGTTGTAAAAGAAATTCTCGCGCACTGCCTGCCGCGCCTGATCGACATTTGCTATCTGCTGAAATTCCTGGTCCACAATTGCATGGGCAAGAGCGGGATTGAGAGCCTGGACGTACTCCCCCGGCGCCGTAATCTTACGTCCGGCAGCCAGAATTCTTGGACCGGGGACGTTGCCAGCATTGATGGCATCCCGCAGGACAACGTCGCCGTCAATCCCGGAGTGCCCGAGGTTGCGTACTGTCGTGAAGCCACTCTGCAAGTCCTCGCGCGCAGACTGCGCGCCGCGCAACACGCGTTGACTGGGCGGCATAGTGATCGCCAGTAAGAGTCCAGGAACAAATATGCCATTGGTCCGGCGATTGATCTCGGCTTCCGCGGGGACAGTCACGTCGAGCAGGAGATGGGTGTGGCTGTCAATCAACCCCGGCAGCAAGGTAGCGCTACCCAGATCGATAATCGTGACGCCAGCCGGCGCATTCGCCTGTACTTTCGATGGAGCACCAACTTCCTTGATCTTTCCGTTTTCAATCAGGACCGCAACGGGCGAAGCCACGTTGCCCGTCCGGGGGTCGACCAGATGGCCAGCTTTTACTAGGACCGCGACGGTGTTTGCGTTCTGAGCAAAGGTGGTTGCACCGAGGCACAGCAATGTCGACAGAGCAAAAATCCGCACTTTCATCAGGAAACTCCTCTAATACTCTCCGTAATGACCCTTGACCGAAGCGAGCAGCTTCTTCGTGTCGTATCCGACGCCATCCTTGAAAACGATTTCGACGTTTTCGATATCCGCGATGCGAGTGGACGGATCACCTTTCATCACCACGAGGTCGGCGTTCTTCCCAACTGCTACGGAGCCGATCTGCTCCTGGCGGCCGAGATAGATCGCGCCGTTCAAGGTCGCGATCCTGATTGCCTGCACCGGCGTAAATCCGGCTTCGACCAGCAGCTCAATCTGACGTTGATCGCCAAATCCCGGGATGTTGCCGCCGATCCCCACCGGATCGGGTCCCGCCAACAGGAGCCCGCCCGCCGCGACGAATGCGCGTTGCAGGTCCATGTCTCTGCGGAGATCTTGGGTTGCGTTGCTCGCAGGGGGCCTGGCGCGATTACGGCTGAAAAGATACGCATCACGCGCCGATGGTGCCATCGCCTCAAGCACCGCCGGCCGCAGCAGCGGGCGGGCGTCTGTAGTCGCGTCGACGGGTAAGTTTGCCGCCGAACCCGGCATCGTGGACGTGATCGCGACATGATGGCTGACCAGCGTTGCGATCAACCGGTTTGCCTCCGCGCTGCCCGGCGCTGTGTGTTCGAGCGTGTAGTCGCCACCACTCTCGCTGCACGCGTCGGGTTTCTTGCCTGGGTCAAGCTCGGTGTTGGCCCTGAAGCCGTGTTCGAGATTGTCGATTCCGATCTCCGCCGCTTCCGCATAAGTGACGGAGCACAAATGGCCAGTAACCTTCAGGCCGCGCTTATGCGCCTCTTTAACCGCGGCTGCCATCTCCTCTCGCGTAATATGAGCGTACGCTTTGAACGAAGTCACACCGCGATCCGCCCAGTAGGCCACCGTCTCACGCGCATCGTCCGGCCCTGTGAGTTGGTGCATTTGAAGATTTGGATTATCTCCAGCGCCTTCCAGGTAGGGGCCTGTGACATCCAGGTGGGGGCCAGGCACTGCGCCCTTCTCAATGGCTTCTTTCAGTCTTAGGTCCGTATATGGTGCGGCACTGCCCGCAGTGCGCGCGGTCGTTATACCATTCGCGAGATAAAGGCGAGGTGCCGAGAAACTCATCTGGTGAAAAAGCGCAGGCCCGTCGAAATTCCCGTCGGCTGCAAGATTTGGCCGCGCGATATAGAAAAGATGCTCGTGCATGCCGACGATTCCTGGCATGACCGAGTAGCCTCTCAGATTGAGAACCGTCGTTCCCTCGGTTGCCGGCTGATCGGCGCCGGGCGAGATGGCCGTAATCTTGCCACCCTCGATCAAAATGTTTTGATCCGCGACGCCCGCGGATCCCGTACCATCGATGACCTGGACGTGCTCAAGGATCACCTTTGGGGCGCTGACCGCAACGTATTTGCGAACCTGCGGGGCGAGAGCATCGATTCGTTGCGCGTAGGCAAGAGGCGATGACACCATGGTGAATAAGCAGGACAGAAGCAACCGGGCGAGTATTCGATGTCTGGCGGACTCAGGATGCGGCAGTCCATTGATCGCGACGATCTGGAACGCGACCGTTATTTTCTGAGGCGGACGAGACAATGCACTCATGCGAACCTTCCTTGAACTACTTGTTAACGAAGCAGCAGGCTGTATGCGAGACCGTTGCGAAAGCACCGGCTGCGAGCATCGCGCCGAAAGCGACCGTCAGCAAAGCGGTGGCGAGGCGACTTGTCCGCTGAGGCTGGAGTTCCGAAAGGCGTGCGAGACGATGGCTCATGAACGAGGTGACGGTTGCCTGCAACAGGGCTGGCTGTTCTGAATTCGCAAGTTTTGCCAACGCGGAAACAAGCTTCTGGCTATGGCCAGAGTGAATAACAGCCTCGTCACAAGAGAGCTCTCGATATAAGGCTAACCGAGAGCTGGTGGCCCAGACGAGCGGATGAAACCACAGAAGACATAGAGCGAGTTCCTGGATCAGCCAGATTAGATTGTCGCGCCTTCTTGCGTGCGTCAGTTCGTGGAGGACAACGGCGTTTAGTTCCGATTTCGTCAGCAATCGATCAATGCCTACTGGAAGACAGATCTCCGGGTGCAAAACGCCATCAACAACCGGGCTGTTCCAACCGGTGGCAAACCGGACTGGAATCCCATCAATCGAGAAGCCACGCTTCGAGTGAATCGTGCCTGGACCGGCTGGCGTATCCCGGTGGTCGGCGTGCACCCGAAAATACAAGCGGGCTCCCATCAAGATTGCGCCCAGCACCCAGACTGTACCGACCAGCGTTGCTTTATCGGCGATGCGAAGCCCGGCGCCCCCAATCACACTTAAGGGAGTGGCCCACGAAAGGTGCCTCGCGAAGGATTTATCGAGAATTGCACCCATTGGCAGAGAGAAGTTGAGCAAAGTGGCGACCCACACCCAATATTTCGCGGTGGCGCTGCCGCGGACAATCGAAGTTAGACTCCAGGCTGCAACCCAGACGAGCGAGGCGAAGAACAAGTGGACTCCGACGTAATAGACAGGGCGAGCGATGTAGTCATGCATGGCTTTTGCCTCCCCGGCTGCGGGCGCTTTTGTTGTTTGGCCTGGCAGACTGCAAAGCCTTCAGGTCTTTCAGCGAGAGAGTTCCCGTTTCCAACAGGCTCGAGACGAGCATGCGAGGGGACCCGCCGAATAAATCAAGAAGGTCTCGCACCAGCCCGCTTCGGAACTCACTCTGGTTGATTGCTGGCGCGAAAAGTTGGGCATTGCCGATTTTCTTTACTTTTCGCAGGGCGCCCTTCTGCTCAAGTCTATAGACGAGCGTCTGCACGGTTGTGTAAGCAACGCGCTCGTCCTCTGGCAAGCTGATGAGGATCTCGCGAACGGAGCAGGTCCCCAGTTGCCAGAACTGCTCCAAGATCCTCGTTTCGGCGTTTGAAAGACGCGCTTTCCGCATATTCCTCCTACGCACGGCGGCCATCCTACTACACGATACGGTGGAATGAAAGGCATAAATTGTTGTCGCTATCGGACCTCTCTGGACGATGCCGGCGAGACTCCAAGCCGCTGCCGCGGGCGGATCCGAGTTACTGGGAGGGAGCCTTTCTAGTACCGCGGGGGAGAGAACCACGCGGTCTTTCTCTACAATTTGCGGTTCGGGATTCGACCATGACGTTCTCAAGAAATGTATTCCCTGCCGAAATCGCAATTGCAGGCATTTCCTTCAGACCAGGCTCTCAAGAAGAGAGAAACCTCAAGCTGTCATGCACCGTCGCATGACCTTAAGATTCTATGGAAGCAAGACGTGAGAATCGGATTTCAGAAGTGATGGACTGCAAAGAAGTTGGCTCCCCGGGCTAGATTCGAACTAGCAACCCTTCGGTTAACAGCCGAATGCTCTACCATTGAGCTACCGGGGAACCGCGTAGGTAGGAACGAAGTGTTACTTGAAAAGTGTAGCGAAGAGGATGTTGGGGTGTCAATGAAACGCGGGAAATTCTAGAGTATAGCTGCCTGCAATGTATGAGATGGCAGCGGACACGGATCCAGTGCCAACAGGCGTGGCAGAGCCGCGGTTTCTGAAGCAACGCGGACCGGAACAGGCTGAGCGAGTCAGAAGTTTAGAAGTGGAAAACGACGTCGAGGGCGGCCTGGTAGTTGTTCTGGGACTGGTCGAAGAATGTGGTGTGGACCCAGTCGGCTTCGAGGCGCACGGAAAAGCGGGAATGCAGGCGGTAGTCAAGTCCGATGCCCGCTTGCGCGGCCAGCGCATTGCGACTGTTGTCCGCCGTTTGAGGCTGCAAGTGAGCTCCGCCAATGATGGCGTGCGCCCAGGGTTCGAGGCGGTTACGGCGGCCACCGACGCGGAATCCACCGCCCCCGCCAAAATACTTCACATGTTCATTCTGGAGGATCGCCGGGGCGAAGCCCGTGACAATGTTACCTTCGACGGCAAACCAACCGTTGGTAAAGTAGCTGACCGTGGTGTTGGTGCCAACGAGGGTGGCATTAATAATGTTCGACTGGAAGCGGTAAAGATTGACACCGAGGGCCAGTTGCCAGCGGTAATCGTCGCGATTGCCGTAGATGAAGTTGGGTTTAGGAGCCGGGGCAGCGGGAACGGGAGCGGCGGCCGGTGATCCGGGAGCAGCGAGAGTGAGGCTGCGCGATTCGCTGTTGGTCGTCTCGAAGAGATTGACCTGAGCGGCGCTGGTGTCGCTGAAAACGGCGGCGGCGTTATCCGTGTCGCGGCCGGCGGACGGAGTGTTGCTTGCTTCCTGTGCGCCCAGGGCACAGGCAGATGCCAAGATAATCGCCATTCCCAAGATTGGCTTCCTCATACCGATTGTCCTCCGCCTCTCGTAACAGCACCCCCACGGCGCCGCGGCGTTCGTTTGCCAGACCAAAGAATCATAACCCGCCCGCCAGAAAAGTGTCGCAAAGAACTTGGGCAGCGAAACTGAGACGGACGAGATGAAAATACTATAGCGCAGAAAGAGCCGGGTGGGAGAGAGAGATGAAGGAGAGGGCGGGATAGTCATCAGGCCCCCGCGAGGAAGATGCGGAGGCCGGACGAGAGGAGAGAGGGAAGGAAGCTATTGAGTAAGTGCGTAGTTGTGCATACCGGCGCCGAAAGAGAAGCCCGCGCCCGCGACTTGAGGAACCCACCAGAATTTGCGGAGCGTGGGATGGCTGCTGGTCAGCATGCGGCGGCCAACGTAATCCATCACGGCGGGGCTGACTTGCGTGGCGGCGTAAAGTGCATTCGAGTGAGCGAAAGGACGGAGCAACGGATTGCCTTCGTTGCCATAGTTTCCGGAAAGGGCGCTGCGCGTGGAGTAGGCGTCAAAGACGGCGGCGCTGTGGCCGACAGCCATAAAGGTGTACCAGAGTTTCTGCTGGCGCGGCGTGGGAAGCGGACGTTCCATGGCCGGCTTTAGCGCGGAGTTCGAGAACGGCTTGATGGCGATGGAGCTGGATTCGGCGGTGGCTTCGGATTTGGCGATCGGGGCGTCGGGGAGAGCGGGACGCGCGGCCGAGGCTTTGGAAGATTCGGAGGCGACTGCTTTGCTGGCGACCGGAGAGTCGGCGTCGGCCGACTTGGGGAGATTGGGAGCCGGCAGCCACAAGAGAAGAAGAGCAGCGGAGAGTAACAAAGAGCACCTCAGTGTCGCGGGCCGTGGTGAAGATGCGGAGGGCAGCGACAAGGGAAGCATAGCTGTCCCAGGGTACAGGTGTCACTGGCCCATTGGTCACGTTTTGGCTGGTACTTCGGGATGGGCCTGGGATGTTTATGGTGGAGTTACTCCCCCTCCCCCCCCTTTTTTTGAAAGTGATAGAGATTGCAGGGACTTAAAGCTGTTTGTTTTGTATCAGTTTTAAAGATATAGAAAAGGAAGGGGTTAGGTGGGGCAGATTTTGGGGTGAGGGGCTACGTTTCGACGAATGGAGGGTCTTGGGTTGGGCGCTTAATGGGCGTTGTGGGCGCGGCGAGAGATTTCCCTGTGGGGATGATGCAACAGGAGTATCTCGGGGTCAAGTAACAGTACGGTAACGGATGAGGCACAAAGAAGTAGCGCATCGGTGATTGGACACCGGCGTTGTGCAAAGAGTAAGAGCGCAGCCAGGAGTGCCTGTGCGACAAGATAGGCTCCTGCTATAATCGCGCGCAATTGATGGGTGGCGGACGAAGCGAGGTGATATGGCGGGAATGGAATCGTCTTCGGCGAAGCGGGCGCGGATACCCCAGAGGGGGCCGCATGCTCCACGGTTCATTGTGATTGAAGGGCCCTTGCGGGTGGGCAAGACTACGCTGGCGCGGATCCTGGCAGAGCGGTTGCACGCTCGGCGGATTTACGATTGCGAGGACAATCCGTTCTTGGCGGAGTTTTATGCGGAGAAGCCGGGGGCGGCGCTGCGGGCGCAGATGTATTTCCTGATGGAGCGGCAGAAGCGGATTCGTGAAGGGCTGGCAGGGGATGCGCCGGGTCCAGTGATCAGCGATTTTCTGATGGAGAAGGACCGGATTTTCGCGAACCTGAATCTGGATGACAAAGAATTGAAGCTGTACGAGCGGTATTACGAGGCGCTGACGGCGGAGATACCCGAACCGGACCTGGTGATTTATCTGCAGGCGAAGCCGGAGGTGCTGCGGGCGCGGATTGCGAAGAAGAAGGCGGCGGAAGAGAAGCAGATTGCGGCGGAGTATGTGGAAGAAGTGGCGCGGGCGTACGAGCATTTCTTTTTCCGGTACGAGGCGGCGGATTTGCTGGTGGTGGATACTTCGGAGATTGATTTTGTGGAGCGGAGCGAGGATTTGCAGCAATTGCTGAAGAGGCTGCAGGAGCCGGTAAAGGGGACGCAGTATTATTTGCCGCTGGGGAGCGAGTAGAAGAGCGTGGCCTGTGACCCGGAAACGCTACGAAACGGATGCATGCACGAGGCCAACATCACTTTTTCTTGAGCGATGGAAGTTAATCAGAGAGCCAAACTTTGTCCACAGTTTCTCCCGTCCACGCGTACAGAATTGCCCACGACTCATACCCACAAAAGACAATTACGGGGTTGGCAGACCGAATTGTCTTCCGGCCGTAAATATCGGCGTAATTGCCGGGACCTTGACTCCAAATTACCGGCGTACCATCTGTCTTCTCCAATGAGCGAAAGGTCCAAACACCTGCACTCTGATTGGCAATAATGAGCTCCGCCGTTTTCTTCGGGGTTTCACCTGAGATCAACACAAGTGCAAAAGTTGGTTTTGTGTCGCCATAAAAATCAACTTCCGCAAAACCGGGGCATCGATTGCCGTGGTCCCTTTGAAAGAGATTTCTGTCATGCGCACTCAAGTCAGTCAACCGTAGTAGCTTCGTTTCGGGGAACCTTTTCGTGATTTCTTCCTGAAGGCCTGAAGGAAATGAGCAATCATCTTTTGACTGGGCCGCAAATCCCTGTTGACCCATGGTAAGGAAAAAAAGAATTGCAGCGCTTATCAGATTAATCCTTATTCGCATCTTTAAGACTCCAGCCCAAAGCGAGATTTCAGTAACAAGAATATCTCGATTTCCGGAGTTATGCGCTCGACCTCGTTCCTGTGGGTAAAGAAGCGTGCCGAATCCAAAGGAGTATCGAGTCAGAAAGTAGAAACGGATTTAGGAAGGCGGTTTCTTTTGTAGCGGAGATGGCTTAGAGTGCAACGCGAGCGGCGGCAATTGTAGGCAGACTAAGGGCAGATTGGGAGAGATGCTATGGAACTGTGGACGAGGAGAAAGTTTTTTGTGAGTTCGATGGTGGGTGGGGCGTTGGCGGGAGCCGGGAGATTGTTTGGGTTGGAAGAGGGCACGACACTTCGGCGGGACTCAGTGCAAGCTTATCGTGCCCCAACAGGAGAAACACCCGTCGCAGGAGCGGCGGGGGGAACGCGGCCGGTGATGATTTCTTCGGCTAATGGGGTGAATGCTTTGCCGAAAGGGATGGAAGTTTTGAAGGCGGGTGGAGACACGCTGGAGGCGGCGGTGGCAGCGGTGACGATTGTGGAAGACGATCCGAACGACGATTCGGTGGGGTATGGCGGATTGCCGAATGAAGAGGGCGTGGTGGAGCTGGATGCTAGTGTGATGCACGGGCCGTCTCGGCGCGCGGGGAGCGTGGCGAGCGTGCAGAAGATCAAGAACGTGGCGCGGCTGGCGAAGACGGTGATGGAGCGGACGAATCACGTGATGATCGTGGGCGATGGTGCACGGCGGTTTGGCGTGGCGGAGGGGTTCGAGGAGATGAACCTGCTGACGGAGCACTCGCGGAAGATCTGGCTGGCTTGGAAGGCGAAGACAAGCTTCAACTGGCGGCCGGGGATTGATAGCCCGGAGTGGAAGGAGCACATGGCGCGGTTGTTTGACGGGGATGCCGAGAAGATTGCGTATGCGGAGCAGAGGATTGCGCATCCGATTACGGGGACGATCAATTGCCTGGCGGTGAATGCGAAGGGCGAAGTGAGCGGGACCACTACGACTTCGGGATTGTCTTGGAAAATTCCGGGGCGGGTGGGGGATTCGCCGATTATTGGGGCAGGATTGTATGTGGATGGAGATGTGGGCGGGGCTGGGTCGACGGGAAAGGGCGAGGAAAATATCAAGATTTCCGGCGGGCACACGATTGTGGAGATGATGCGGAAAGGGATGAAGCCGGGCGATGCGTGCCTGGAGGCGTTGGGGCGTGTGGCGCGGAACTACAACGGGGACAAGAAAAAATTGGCGACGTTTCATTTGTATTATTACGCGGTGAATAAGGATGGGGAGTTTGGGTCGGCGTCGCTTTGGAAGAATGGATATGAGGCGGGGAAGGTGGCGAAGTTTGCGGTGTGTGATGGGACGGGGAGCCGGTTGGAGACGTGTAGGGCGTTTTTCGATGAGGTGGGGGGAGATCAGTAGGGGAAGCGTGACTGGTGATTGGTGACTAGTGACTGGTGAAGAGGAGCGAGCGAGACCGGCCAGCACACAGTTGGGAAATTTGGGTGGTGGGGTTTAGACCGTAAAAGCGGGAGCAGAGCTCCCGCACTCCAAAGGTGGATATGGATCGGGCGAATGTTTTGATTGTTGGTGGGGGGGTGGTGGGGTGCGCGGTGGCGGAGGCGCTTTCGCGGCGGTGGGCGGATGTTTTTCTGGTGGAGAAGAATCCGAAGTTTGGGATGGCTACGAGTTCGCGGAACAGCGGAGTGATTCATTCGGGGATTTATTATCCGAAGGATTCGTGGAAGGCGAAACTTTGTATTGCAGGGAACCGGCTGACGAAGGAGTTTTGCGTGAGGCACGGCGTGCCGCACCGGACTACGGGGAAATTGGTAGTGGCGAAGGATGCGAGCAAGGAAGCAGAGTTGGTGGCGCTGAAGAAAAAGGGAGAAGAGAACGGTGTCACTGGATTGCGGCTGATTGATGCTGCGGAGATTCGGCGGCAGGAACCGCATGTGAAGGGCTATGCCGCGCTGGAGGTACCGTCGACGGGGATTTGTTCGGCGGAGGAACTGGTGCATGCGTATGCACGGGTGGCGGAGGGGCAGGGCGCGCATCTGGTGAAGCGCGCGACGGTGGTGAAACTGTCGCCGCAGAAGGATTCGGTGTGGGTGACTTTGCGGATTGGGGATGAGGAGCAGTCGGAAGAAGAGACGATTGAGGCGCGGTGCGTGGTGAACTCGGCGGGATTATATGCGGATGAAGTAGCAGGGATGCTGGGGCCGCGGCCGTGGAAGATTTATCCGGTCCGCGGGGAGTATTGCGAGATTCGCGGGGCGAAGGCGGAGTTGATACGAAACCTGGTCTATCCGTTGCCGCATCACGACCAGTTGACGCTGGGCGTGCATTTTACGAAGACGCTTTGGGGAACGACGCTGGTGGGGCCAACGGCGACGTATGTGGATGGGAAAGAGAATTACGAGCGCGGGCGGATGGAGATTGCGGAATTTGCGGCGGATGCGAAGACGATGCTGCCGGAGCTTGAAGAGCAGGACATGCAGCTGGGGTATTCGGGATTGCGGCCGAAGTTGAAGGCGCCGGGGGAAAAGGGTGTGGCGGATTTTGTGATTGAGGCGGATCGCGAGGTGCCGCGGGTGATTCAGTTGGTGGGGATTGAGTCGCCGGGATTGACGGCGGCGGGGGCGATTGCGGAGCGGGTGACAGGGTTGGTGGGGGAAGTGTTGGGGTAGTTTTTTGCGGTACGAACAACTTGCCGAATTTCATTTTTGTAAGGGGATTTTACGCTGAGGTCCTTCGCGCATCCTTATCGGATGCGCTCAGGATGACAACGCTTTCAAACCTTGCTCAAAATTCAGATTTCACAATTATTCAACGATGAGGCGGAAGAATTTTTTCTTGCCGACCCGCACTTCGTAACTGGAAGGCCTATCCAAATCTAATTTTCGAGCCGGATCGAGTATTGTCATCCCATTGATCTCGAACCCTTTTTGTTTAATTATGCGTTCTGCCTCCGAAACCGACGCCGCCTGCTCAAGGGTCACAAGTACTTTCGACCACTTCTGCAGCTCGGTCTCATGTGCGTTGCGACTTACGGTGATATCTCCCTGTTTTTCAAAAACAAAATAATCATGGGAGGACGCGGGTTTGATGATGAATTGCTTCATTTCTTCTGGGGATTGGCGGTCGCGGAAGACGCGTTGGAAATTTTCGGCGGCTTTGCGGGCGGGGTCGAGGCCGTGGAAGCCGGAGACGATTTCTTCGGCGAGGCGCATTTTGGCGTCCATGGGATGGAGGGCGCCGGAGGAGACTTCCTGTTTGAGCGCGGTGATTTGCTGCGGGGTGCGGTCGGTGGTGAGTTCGTAGTAGGTCCACATCAGGTCGTCGGGGATGGACATGATTTTGCCGAACATGTCGGCGGGCGGCTCGGTGATGCCGATGTAGTTGCCGAGGCTCTTGGACATTTTGCGCTGGCCGTCGAGGCCGACGAGGATGGGCATGGTGAGAATGGCCTGGCCGGGGAGACCGTATTCACGCTGGATTTCGCGGTGGACGAGGAGATTGAATTTTTGTTCGGTGGCGCCGAGTTCGACGTCGGATTTCAGGGAGACGGCGTCATAAGCGGTTAGCAGCGGATAAAGCAGCTCGTGGACTGAGATGGGATGCCCTTCGTCGAGGCGCTTGCGGAAATCCTCGCGCTCGAGCATGCGGGCGAGGCGATAGTGGGAGCAGAGGCGGACGACGGCTTCAGCGGAGAGTTTGCCGAGCCACTCGCTGTTGTAGCGGACTTCGGTTTTGGCGGGATCGAGAATTTTGAAGACCTGGGCGAGATAGGTTTTGGCGTTGGCGTCGACTTGTTCGCGGGTGAGCGGCGGGCGCGTTTCGGAAACACCGGTGGGATCGCCGATCATGGCGGAGAAATCACCGATTAGGAAAACGGCGATGTGGCCCATGTCTTGAAAATGTTTCAGTTTGCGAAGGACGACCGTGTGGCCGAGGTGGAGATCGGGGGCGGTGGGATCTACGCCGAGATAGACGCGGAGGGGCGTGCCGGATTTTAGGGATTTTTCGAGGCTGGCGCGAAGTTCGGGTTCGGGGATGATTTCGGCTGCGCCTTTTTTCAGATAGGCGAGTTGTTCGTCGACGGGTTTGAAGATTGCGGGTGACATTTTTTCGTTGTGGAAGACCTTCCTAGTTTACTTTGTGTTGCGCAATTTTGGTTGAGGTCCTTCGCCCATCCTCGTCGGATGCGCTCAGGATGACAAGTTGCCTGAAAACGACGAGTCGCAAAAAAAACGCCCGCCTCGGAAGGCGGC
>DATLVJ010000133.1:0-4864 GCA_035577585.1 Candidatus Limnocylindrales bacterium | reverse complement strand
GGCCACAAAGTTGCGCGGCAGGATGTTCAAGTATGGCGCGTTTTCGCCGTCCCCGTTGCCCCGGGCTCCGTGGCATCCCCAGCAATAGCGGTAGTAGAGCGCCTTGCCCGGCTCGGCGTGCCCGGTCACGTTTCCAATGTGCGATTCCATCTGCTGCGCGCCCGCCGCCACCGGCAGCGCACTCACCAGAAGGAGATTCAGAGCAATCTTTGTGAAATGGATTCTCCGCATGATTTTCTCCCTTAGAAGGCGAAGTCAAACCCGAACAGCAAGCTGCCGCTGGTCAGGCCGATCGGGCCCAGAGTCACGGGCGAAATTTGGCTGTTGCGTTGCCAGACGATGGAATATTCGTTGTGGAAGGCAAAGCCCGCTCGGGTATTGATGAACGGGTAGTAGCGGATGCCAAAGGTCAGGGCGTCAATGTTGCCCATGTTCCCCGGATTCGGGGGAGGGGATCCCGGGGTGTTGGGGTCGCCCACCCACGCCTGCTGCGACATGCGGACAAGTTCATAGCGGTTGATGAAGATCAATTGCGGGCTGTAGGTATAGTGCGTCTCGATCAATCCGCCGTTCCATGTCGGGGCCCGAGTGCCGGGTGGCAAGCCTGTTGGAGAATTAGAAGGCGTGCTGGAAGCGAGGAACGCGCTGTCGTGGCCGTAGAAGTACATGGTAGTGAAATCAAATTTCTTCACGTACCACATGCCGATCAGCCCGGCGCGGTAGTAAGGCTCGTTTCCGATCCCCGAGCCGGGTATGTCCACTCCGCCGCTGGTGAACCGGGAGAATGTCGGCGCGTGCCCGAAATAAGCGAATGCGCCAACGCGCTGCAAACCCAGCCCTTTTACTTCAAAAGCCTGGCTGCCCGCTACATACACATCATAGGTCCGTCCGGCTGCACCTCCGGCGCCGGTTACTCCACCCGCGCCCGCGCCGGTTTGGAAGTCCGGATTTCCGTCGGTGGGTGACAGCACCGATACGGAGAGCCGCGTGCGGTCATTCTTCGAGTGCCCCATCCATTCGACACCCAGTTGGTTGTCGCCGATGCCAAACACATAAGTCTCTGGAACTCCCGGCTGATACATCGGCTGGAAATGGTAATTCTGATAGAACCCGCCATTGCCAGAAAGCGTCAGAATGCGCTTCTCTGATAGCAGGTTATCCAATTCGAATTTTCCGACCTTAAGGTTGAACCAGGTCGAGTTGAGAATATTGCTGAAGCGGACGTTTGCCGATTCGATGTGGAACGCCCCCAATTCGTCCGAAGATGGCACGAACAGGAAGCTGAAGTTCTTGGCTAGAGTTCCGCCCGTGAGTATATCCAGGCCGGTATAATCAAAACCCGACGTCTTCACATCCGCAACCGTCCCATTATCAACTGGCACGTGATTGGCGGTTTCCAGATGCCAATTCGGCGTGGTTCGGAATGCAACAGGCCAATAGGCTGCCTGCTGAAAGATCGGGGCGTCGCGGTCATTCCCTAATTGATAGCCATTGTCTTTAAATTGCTGCCCGAAAGGGCTCAGCTTTGGCCATCCTTCGTGGCATGACGAGCATGGCAGGCCATATTTTCGTGCAAAGGCTGGAAACGCACCTGCTTGGGTGCAACTGAAGAGGAAAATGCCGAGGACCACTGCGAAGTAAAGCAACCTTCTTGACGCCCGGGTCGCTTTCCCGCTAACCCCACTACCACCCCTACCATCCATACTGCCTCCTCATAAACGTTCGGAGAAACGCTGAGCAGACAACGCGTTTGGACTGCGTCCAGATTTGGGTGAAGGGAATTTGGAACGTGTGTATGCAGGCGATGCAGACCGCTGGCGCTCCCACAGCGCCAACTCCCACATTTAGCCGAATCGCTCCAAACCAAATTCCTGAATTTCGCGCATCGCCTCTCCGTCAAGAGAGCTTCGCGCGAAGTCCAGTCCCTGAACCGATGCGGATGCTACTCCCACCTTCGAGATGAATGCAAGCGATTTCTTAGGTGCATTTGAAAAATTCTTTAACACACTGGTCATGGTACCGTGCTGCTTGATGCCCCAACCCTTTCCTGAGTGTGAAGCCGGATTTGACACAGCACGGGACTTGGGAGTAACACATTGGCTAGATCAAAAATGTGGATAAAAAAACCAGACTGCCCTCACCTCGGCCTTCGAGTTTCACCCAGTGCATTTTTGGTGCTGCTCTTAGCCGTTGTCCTTCTTCTTTTGCCGTCGGCCGTTGTTTCCCGCGACTCTCTCACCACTCCGGGCGTCGTTCGCGAATTCCCGGCTTCCCTTGTGGAAGTTCGCCAGTCTGTCCTCGCCGTTGCCGGCGACAAAATTATTCACGGCACACTCGTCTTCGACAAAGAACCTATCTTGACCGGCGCCGAAGCAGTCGACTCGACTCCTCTTTTCGATCCCTGGGAGGGCCCCGGCGAGGTCTTTTTCAAAATTCGAAAAAACGCCATTGCTCCCCGCCATTTCCTCGAATCCGGAGATCAGGGCACCATCGCCGTTCGCTACATCGTGATTCCCGTTGATGCCAACCGCACCCGCGTCAAAATCGACGCCGTCTATCAGGAATCCGGCCATCGCGTTGTTCATGCTTCCGATGGCACCGTCGAAAAAAGCGAAATGAAAGAGATCAAAGACCAGCTTGAGGCGCTGGAGGAAGCCGCCGCGCAGGCCGCCGACGCCAGGCGCCGCGAAACCAGCTCCGAACTCGTCCGGCAATCGCTGATCCGCCAGCACGAGGACGAAACCACGCGTGTCCAAAATGCCGAATCCTCGCAAAAAGATCTCGAGCAACAGGTCGGTGCCTTACACCACGAACTGGAGCGCCGCGTCAAAGCGCCCGGCGCCGAGTTGAAAGCAGCTCCGTTTCAAGCCGCGGCCAGTCTGAAGACCCTCTCTGCCTTTACCGATGTCGTCATCCTGATCGTCACGCCGCACTGGCTCGGTGTCGAAACGCCCGAAGGCCAGCGTGGATGGCTGCCGCAGGAACGCCTGGAGCAGTTGCCTTGAAAATTCTCAAGTGTTGCTCGGTCCGGATTCTTTTCTCCTTTTTCTGCCTCGCAACTTTTGCCAACGAGACTCGCGCCCAATCCATCCCCTACGCCAAGAGTTTCTCTACACCGCGCCCTCAAATCGAGCAAGCCCTGAAGGATTTGCAAGCCTACTCTGGCCAGAAACTTCCTGTCCTCGATGGTTTTGTCGCTCGCGCCGACAATCCGCTCGACCGCTACGAGCGCGGCTTCTACCAATTCTCAATCGAACTCGTCCCCGGCGACGCCGGCAGCACCATCGTTCGCCTTTCCGCCAAGATCACGGCGTGGTACGCCGACCGCGACGTCACCAAATCCGGCTACCAGGTCCTTCCCTCCAACGGCCGCCTCGAACTCGACTTTCTCGATCGCCTCGAGGAGAAACTTACTGGCAAGTCCATCCCCGCAAGTTCCCCGGCCTCCAACGCTCCGCAAGCTCCGCAACCCAAGCTCGATTTTTCGGGCGTACGCAGTGCCGCAACCATGGCTGCGCCGCTGCCGCAAACCGCTCAACCGCCCGACGAAGTCGCCGCGCTCCGCAACCAGCGCATCGCTGGAGAAAAGCGCGTTCAGCAGCTCACCGCCGAACTCCAGAACCTGCAGGAAATCAAGCGCAGCCAGGCCCATCCGACCAATCTGCTGGTAGTCAGGAAGTCGGGCACCCCTGTCTACTCCAAAAATCTTGAAACCTCGCGTGTGCTTTTCGAAGCTGCCGCCAACGACGAATTTGAATTTCTCGATGCCGAAGGAGAGTGGATTCACGTTTCTATCTCGGGCGATTCTCGGGGTTACCTTCGCAAAAGCGCTGTAGATCTGCCCGAAAACCTCGCCGCAAGATTGCAGGCTGCAGTGCCGGGTCCGGAAGCGAAGTTCCCCGGGTTTCGCATTGAGCGAGAAGAAAATGGAGATTTTCCCGGCAGCTGGGCACCGCTCAAGGGCAAGAAGGTGAAAATCTATACGGTGCAACCGCTCAAGCAAAATCCGAAAGAAACTGGCGCAACCGCGCGCCTCAACTACTGCCTCGCGCTTTTTGACAAGGGAGTTCGTGAAGGATCCGCTGCAAATCCGGCGCCCGAGGGTGTTGTCGTAATCTTCGACGCTGCCGACGGCGGCATCGCCGCCGCAACTTCCTCCAACATCCAAAAATTCGCCGCAGGTACTTTGAAAAATGAGGCGTTCTGGCAACAAGGCTATCTGGATCCCCCGGACGCCTTCACTTCCACTCCCAAATAACTGCCGGTCAAGTCTCGGTAACCAGTGCTTGTCGTGTGCGCTCTTGTGAACGGCAGGCTTCCTCTGCCCCCGGCGTTTGCCCATCCATGGCCGCACTGTTAACGCTTTCCTTTTTCGGTTTGCTATTTCAGTTTTCTATTTCAATGCGCGGGTCGATTCCCTCACCACCAACTCCGCCGGAATCTTTCTTCGCACCACCGGTACATCCTGCTTCTCATCCATCGCCTTGATTGCTTCGAGCACCATTCCCGCGCTCAGGCTGCCCATCGCCTCCATCGGCTGCCGCACCGTGGTCAACGACGGCACCGACAAACCCGCCTGCGCCACGTCATCAAATCCAACCACCGAACAATCTTCCGGCACCCGCAATCCCTTTTTCTTCAGTGCCCGCAATGCTCCCAGGGCCGTCACATCGTCGTAGGCCATCAACGCCGTAAACGACGGCTTCCCTTTTTGCAACAATTCTCCCGTCAATTGCGCGCCGGCTTCAAAGCTCGAATTCGGATCTAGCGATTCCGGCAGCTCCAAGATCTTTGTCGAATCCAGCTTCAATCCCGCCGATTGCGCAAACGCCCGGATTCCCTTCCACCGTTGCCCGCTGCTGGA
>DATLVJ010000132.1:0-2125 GCA_035577585.1 Candidatus Limnocylindrales bacterium | reverse complement strand
CCTTTCCTCTAGCGGGCCCCACTCTTCCCTACGATTCCTACACCGGCGACACCACGCACCGCCTCTTCGAAATGTGGCAGCAATCCGATTGCAGCGTCCGCAATGCCACGCGCGGAAATCCCTCCGGCTGCCTCAACGACCTCTATCCCTTCGTCATCACTTCCTACACCAGCGAAATCGATTCCTTCAGTTTTCCCGTCGCCAACCAGGTTGACGACAACGGCGGCGGAAATTCCATGGCCTTCTACAACATGCAAAACAAGGATGTTCCCTTCCTGAAGACCCTCGCCGATCAATATTCCATGAGCGACAATTTCCACCAGTCCTTCATGGGCGGCACCGGCGCCAATCACGTCATGCTTGGCTCCGGCGATGCCATCTTCTGGAGCGACGGCAACGGCACTCCCACCATGCCCCCGTCACACATTGCCAATCCTGATCCGCTCCCCGGCTCCAACAATCAATACACGGTGGACATCGGCTTTGACGGCAACTTCACCGCGTGCGGCGATCCCACTCAACCCGGCATCAAGCCCATCCGCGATTACCTTGCCTCTCTTCCCTATCATCCAGACTCCAAGTGCCAGCCCGGCCGCTTCTATATGATCAACAACGATTCTCCCGGCTTCCTGCCCGACGGCACCGTCGACACTGCGGGAATCGCCAGGGGCGCTTCCATTCCTCCCATCAATGTCCGCACCATTGGCGAATCGCTCAACGAAAAAGGTATCTCCTGGGCATACTACGGCGGCGCTTACAACGCCGCGGTCGCCCTCCAGCACAATCCAACCAGCACGGACCCAGCCGTCCAGGTCGGCAGGGCCTACTGCAATATCTGCAACTTTGAGTCTTACACCAACGCCATCATGGGCGACCCCGCTCAGCGCGCCGCCCATATAAAGGACACGACGGACTTCTTCGCCGCCGTTGACGACGGCTCTCTCCCCGCCGTCTCTTTCGTCAAGCCAGACGGCCTGCTCGATGGTCATCCGGCCTCCTCGAAGTTCGATCTCTTCGAAGCCATGGCCAAAAAAATCGTCGACCACCTCACTGGCAATCCGGACCTCTTCGCCTCCACCGTCTTGTTCGTCACGGTGGACGAGGGCGGCGGCTACTATGACTCCGGCTATATCCAGCCGCTGGACTTCTTCGGCGACGGCCCGCGAATTCCTATGATCGCCGTCTCGCCCTTCACCCTCGGAGGCCACATCAGCCACAGCTACACGGACCACGTTTCCATCCTCAAGTTCATCGAGAGGAATTGGGACCTCAAGCCTCTAACCCGCCGCAGCCGCGACAACTTCCCCAACCCCGTCGTCGACGCGGACAATCCCTACGTGCCGCTCAACAGCCCGGCGCTCGGAGATCTCTTCGACCTCTTCCAATTCGATCGCAACGGCGATCACGGCAAGAACTGACACGTCCTGCTAACTCTGTGCCGTAACGCCGGCACGGAGTTGTCAAAACTGGCGCGGCCCCGGTCCCGTCCCGGGTCGCGCCATATTTTTTTGCCCGATTCGGCCGGAAGCCCCCGCGCCAACATTTCGGTTTATAATTTCCCAGTAAAATGAATCCGGCAGTTTCCCCGGGAGGAAAAAACTTGCGGCAAATTTTCGCGTTCCTTTTGCTCGGCTGGTTTCTCGCTCTACCTTTATCAAACACCGTAGTCGCCCAGGACAATCCCGAATGGACCGAGCCCTTTCCGCCCTTCCGCATCGCCGGCAATCTCTATTACATCGGCAGCAAGGGCCTGGCCAGTTTTCTGATCACCACGCCGCAGGGCAACATCCTGATCAACAGCGACCTCGAAGCCAACGTCCCTCTGCTCCAGGCCAGCATCGAAAAACTCGGCTTTCAATTCAAGGACACCAAAATCCTTCTGATCAGCCACGCCCACTGGGACCACGACGCAGGCAGCTCCAAAATCAAGCAGCTGACCGGAGCAACTTACATGGTCATGGATGCAGACGTCCCAGTCGTCGAATCCGGCGGCAAAGCCGATTTTCAATATGGCAACAGGCCGGAGTTTCTCTATCCACCCACAAAAGTCGATCGCGTCCTGCACGATGGCGATGAAGTGAAACTCGGCGGAGCCACCCTCACTGCCCACCTCACTCCCGGCCAC
>DATLVJ010000131.1:0-4438 GCA_035577585.1 Candidatus Limnocylindrales bacterium | reverse complement strand
CCGGCGGCCAAGGTGCCCCGTTAGTCCCCTTCGCCGACTACCTCCTCTACCGCCACGAAAAATTAGGCCGCATCTCCCTCAATCTAGGCGGCATCGCCAACATCACCGTAATCCCCGCCAACGCCAAGCCCCAAGACGTCTTCGCCTTCGACACCGGCCCCGCCAACATCCTCATCGACGCCCTAGTCTCCCATCTCACCAGAGGCCGCCAGCGCTTCGACAAAAACGCAAGCCTCGCCGGTCGCGGCCATATCAACAATGCTCTAATCTACCGCCTGATGAAGGATCCCTATCTCAAGCTTCGTCCGCCAAAGTCCACCGGTCGCGAATATTTCGGCGCGCACTTCGTCAAAGACCTCCTCAGCTTCTCCCGCAATCGCGAAATCAGGCCGGCGGACATGCTCTACACCGTGACTTACTTCACGGCCGCATCCGTCGTCGATGCCCTCCACCGTTTTGTCCTTCCCAAGCACAAAATCTCCCAACTCATCGTTTCCGGCGGCGGCACCCGCAATCCTCTTCTCATGGCCCAGCTCGAAACCCTTCTCAGGATCGATTCTTTCGTTTCTTCTCGCCATTCGCCACTCGCCGGCCCGCCGCAGCTTCAGAGGAGCCGGCCCGCCCGCGATTTTCCAAACAATGCCATCGACGTACTTCCTTCCACCCAGTTCAACGTTCCCGAGCAATCCAAAGAAGCCTACGCCTTCGCCCTCCTCGGCTACGAAACCTTTCACCATCGCCCCTCCAATCTCCCCTCCGCCACCGGCGCCACCCGCCCCGCCATCCTCGGCAAAATCTCCTATATCTAAATTCCTTTTCCTTCTTTCCTGTAGCGGCCGCCTTCTGAGGCGGGCGTCCCTGCAGCACGGGCTTGCCCTGAGCCGAGAAGGGCACTCCTGCCTGTGCTCTCGGGTTAGCTTTTCCTGATCTGTCATCCCGACCGGAGTGGCCGGCTTTTTCTTGCGCACCGTAGTTAGGTGCGCCGGCCACGGAGTGGAGGGACCGTGGCAATATCTGAACCAACTCCACAGCTCGTTCAATCCAACCGCTCTTCTCTGCGTCCTCTGCGTCTCAGCGATCTCTGCGTTGACTCTTCTTTGGCGAATTTCCAATTCCTATCTTCCAACTCACGCCGGCACCGCGTCATCTCCCTCCAGCGCCTCCTGAATCGTCTCCGCCGGTATCGCCCCTTCGCGCCCGATGCACCAATTCTCTCCGCGCAACTCCACAATCGTCGACGGCACCAACTCCCCCGCCTCTCCCGTATCTAAAATCAACGGTATCCGATCCCCCAACTGCAGCAACACCTCTTCCGCACTCGCGCAGGTATTCGAGCCCGTCAGATTTGCGCTTGTCCCCGTCAACGGCACTCCCAACTCTTCAATCAAACTGCACACCACCTCATTCTTCGGCCAACGCAGCGCAATCCGCCGCGTGTTCGCGGTCACTTTCAGCGGCAACCGGTTCGACGCCTCCACCACTACCGTCAACGGCCCCGGCCAGCAAGCCTGCGCCAAACGATAAAAGTTCGCCGGCAAATCCCGCGAAAGCGCCCGTGCCTGCGCCAACGAATTGATCAGGATCGGCAGCGCCCGCGATTCCGGCCTCCCCTTCACACGAAAAATCTCTTCCACCGCCGCCAGGTTCACGGGATCCGCCGCCAGCGCATACAAGGTGTCCGTCGGTATAGCCACCACCGCGCCGCGCCGCAGCCACGACGCCGCATACCGAATCGTCTGCTTATCTGGGTTCTGCGAATCGACTTTCAACACTTCGGCAGACAAAGTGGAATTTCCATTCTGTTCGGAAAAGTTCGGCTCTCTGCCCCACAAGGCCCACTCGTTGCCCAAAAGAGCCGCTCGCACAGGACGCTACCACACGCCGCATACCCGCGCAATGATGCCTACTCCCAGCCTACCAGCAGCACAGGCTTCAGCCTGTGTTCTTCGCGTCTGTAGGGACGGCTTTACGCCGCCTTCTTGCTTTTTCTACCGTTAGACTACCTTCCAAATGAACTTGAGGGTGCCCTACCCTTGGTTTGTAAGGGTGGGCTCTTACGACCTAACGCCGCAAGCTCTCTTCTCCCCACTCTTCTCTGCGTGCTCAGCGCACTCCGCGAACTCAGCGCTAAGCTTTTCAATTTTCTCTTTTCCAATTTCTATTTTCTCGGCTGGCATAATTTGCCGCGCCCCAACCCCCAATGCTACGCTGCCCTCACATGCCCCCAACCCCAAAACCCGCGCCCGACGGCGTCCTCACCAGCCGCGACAACCGCTGGCTGAAACAATTTCGTATCGCCCTTCGCGGCGGCCTGCAAACCGAAACCGGCAGCGTCGGCGTCGAAGGCCTCCGCCTCGTCGAAGAAGCCCTCGAATCCGGCTGCCGCATCGAAGCCGTCCTTTTCAGCGAATCCGGCGACCGCCACCGCGAAAAACTAGCTCATCTAATCTCCCGCCCCGAAATGGCCTTCCCTGTCCTAAAAACCACCGACCGTCTCTTCGAAGGCATCGCTGACACGGAACATCCTCAAGGCGTAGCTGCGCTAGTCATTCCTCGTCAAACCCAACTCGAGGATCTCTTCGTCGCTCCCCGCGGCGCGTGCTCTCCCCTAATTGTTGTTCTTGCCGGTGTTCAAGACCCCGGCAACGTCGGCACCATCCTCCGCACTGCCGCCGCTTTCGGCGCCACGGGAGCCGTCACCTCCGCCACCGGCCAATCCGGCACCGCCAGCCCCTTCTCTCCGAAAGCCCTCCGCGCCTCCGCCGGCGCCGCTCTCCATCTTCCACTCGTGGCCGGCGCCGCCCTCGGAATCCTCCTCACGCAATTCAAGCTCAACGCCATCTCCACCATCGCCACCTGCGTTCACGAAAATTCGTCCGCCGGTGATCCCCCCTCCGCCCCCTGGGAACTCGACTGGTGCCAACCTATCGCCCTCCTCGTTGGCAACGAAGGCGCCGGCCTCCCCGAAGAAATCGTTCACTCCGCCGATGCCCGCATTCAAATCCCCATGCAACGCCACGTCGAATCCCTCAACGCCGCCGCGGCCGCCGCCGTCCTCTTCTACGAAGCCTTCCGCCAGCGCCAACGCAAATAATCCCGCGATCTCTACTGGGTAAGGGCGGCCTTACGCCGACTTCTTGCATTCCTCCTCGCCTTTGTAGCGGCCACCTTCAGGTGGCCCATCGTTCACTTTGCCTCTTCTTCCAATGAAAAAAGCGGCCAGGTCTCCACTCGGCCGCTCCACACCTCTTCCCAATTTTCAATTTTCGTTTTCTAACGCTTCACCGCTGCCGTCGCCCCGGTGGCAATCACCATCGGCGCCGACAACACCGCAGCCTCGCCATTCGGCGCCTTCGCCCGCAATGGATTGGTCTCCATCTTCGCCAGTCCATCCATCTCCGATGTAATCAGAAACACATAAGTATTCCCTGCGCTCAAGAACGGCACCTGGATCGACGTCTTGGCCGTCCCAAACCGTGCCACGCCAATATATTGCTCTGTTCCGCCATTAAGCTGAGTGCCCAACTCATAGACGGTTACGTAATATCCGTAAGGCTGCCCAGTCGCGGGTGCACTCCACGACAGATTCACGCTGGTCGTATTCAGCGTCGCCGTCTGAAAAATGCTCGCGCCATTAATCATTGGATTCTGCACCGGACTCAAAATGGGCGTGACTGGGCCCGCGGGCGCAGCTGTGATCTGCCGATTGCTAAGCAGAAAGGTGTCCGTAACGCTGGAATTGGGCCGGGGAAGGCTTACCACCGACCCCTGGCAATACTGAAACAGTCGCTGCCAAGTGGATGGAAACGGATCCCCGTATGACAACACGCCATAGTCCACATCCGTTACGATCGCGGGCATGGGAAATGTTGGAGTTGGCAGTCCCGCTGGTGTCACGGAATTTCCGCAGAGGCCAAATACGGACAACGTGCTTATTAGACTTAGCGGCGGTGCCGGCCGCAGCAGCGGAAAAGAAGGACCATTGCCAACCGCGTAGAAGCGCCCGCTCAGCCGGTCTGTCAAGTATGGCTGGGCAAACAAGAAATAATTGCTAGAGACCGGTCCGGAGCTTGCCGGTCCGACGGACCCCGCTGAGCCGGCCCACTGCGTTCCCTTAATGCTCAGTGAAATTGACGCTGAGGGACTGGGAGAAAGTGTCGCGGTTATGTTGTTCGTGGCTCCATTCGTCAGAGTCAGCCCGGTGAGTGTTTGCGTCGGCCCCAGCGCAAATCCGCTGAACGTTCCACTGGTCGTTGCCAGGTATTGTGAAATGAAAAGCGTATCAATCTTCGACCAGTCGATAATGCTCGGCTCGGGGACGACCGCGTTTACGCTGGTCGCGCCGTTGGGCAGAAATAAAGGTAAGGGCAGTTGGAGCAAATCGTCGCCTTCTGAGCGCACCGAGAGGTAATCGCTCGGTTGCGCGGGCTGCAATCCT
>DATLVJ010000130.1:0-4067 GCA_035577585.1 Candidatus Limnocylindrales bacterium | reverse complement strand
CTGGACTGCGGCACCGCTAACCTGGCGTGCGACTTCGCCGGCGGGCATTACCGCGAGATCGTTGAATCTGCCAGCCAAGGCCCGGAATCCCTCTACTGGACGTCGAAGTCTTATAACGAATTGGCGCGCCAGGCATATGATCGCCTGCTGCAATTGCCCTCTTCTCTCCAAACTCACCTGCACGCCGCCTTGATGTACGACGGCGATGGCCTCTACCGGCAGGCTTCCGCCGAATGGCGAGAAGCCCTGAGGCTTGCGCCCGATAGCATCGAAGCGCAAACCGGCCTGGCATGGTCGCTTTTTCGCGGCGGCGACTTCGAAGCCGCACTCCCGCTCTTGAGGGAGTTCGTTAAGAGCCAACCCGGCTCCCGCGATCTGCAGTTCCTGTGCGGCGCCAGCCTGCTCAATCTCGATCAGCCCGAGAAAGCTATTCCATTTCTGGAGACTGCTGCGACGCTCGAGCCGCAGTTTCTCCCGGCGCAAGCCGCGCTTGGTCACGCCTTGCTTCTTGCCGGGAAAGCCGCGTATGCCATCCCCCATTTGCAAGCGGCGCTGCCCTCGGACGAAGACGCGGCTGTCCACTTTCAACTGCTGCGTGCTTACCAGTTGACCGGCCAAACTGCTCTTGCGCGGCAGGCTCTGACGGCGTATCAGGAAGCCAGGACTTCTTCGGCGCAACGGAAGAAAATGGACGAAGGAGGTTTCATCACGCCGCCATGACGACGCGCTTCGTCAGCTTGATCTGGTTCCTGCTGATTGTTAGACAGGCCTTGGCCGCGCCGCCCTATTGGACCCTGATCTGGAGTGACGAGTTTGACGGGCCAGCCGGCACTGCGCCTGACCCGAACAAGTGGGTCTTCGACCTCGGCGCCGGCGGCTGGGGCAATCAGGAACTCGAGAACTATACCAGCGGCCACGAGAACTCGTATCTGGATGGCGCCGGAAATCTGGTCATCATAGCGCGCGAGGCCGGGCCCGGCCAATACACTTCCGCGCGCCTCAAAACGCTGTCCAAGTTTGCGGTCAAATACGGCCGCATCGAAGCCCGAATGAAGCTGCCCGCCGGCCAGGGGATGTGGCCCGCGTTCTGGATGATGGGAGTCGACGCTGCAACCGCCGGCTGGCCCCAATGCGGGGAGATCGACATCATGGAGAACATAGGGCGTGAGCCTTTCATAGTCCACGCCACCGTCCATGGACCGGGTTACTCGGGCAGTGGTGGCATCACCCAGAGCTACAAGCTACCCGATGCGCAGGCGTTCGCCGCCGATTATCACATCTTCGCCACTGAGTGGTCTCAGAACAATATAGAATTCCTGGTCGACGGTCATCTCTATCACACCGTAACTCCGGCGGCACTGCCCACGGGCGCTCCTTGGGTATTCCAGCACCCGTTTTTTCTGCTATTGAATTTAGCGGTTGGCGGCTCATGGCCGGAGAATCCCGATACCACTACAGTGTTTCCCCAGCAGATGCTTGTGGATTACGTGCGCGTTTACCAGCACCGCGGCCGCGTGCGCATGAAGTAGCGTCGACGCTCTAGTGCCTGAATCCCGCGTCTTCCTTGAACGCCTCGAGCGCGTTGTACACGATGGGGCAATAGCAGGCGCGGTCGATAAACTGCCACATCCGGCTCACGATCGACCCGTTGCCGCGCACCATGTGAGGAAACCGCGAGCAGGTATCCGGCCGGGCCTCGTAGACGCCGCACAAATTGCCTTCGAGGAAAACGCAACCGGTGTCGCCCCGCTTCAGAATCAGCCCTTCATCCTCGCTCATGGTGGTGTAGTCCGCCACAAACCGCTCCGGTGAAGTTCCCAGATGCCGCGACAGCCGCTCGATATCGCGCGCGCTGACCTGTGTGGTCGCCACGCGGCAACAGTTTGCGCACTTTGTGCAGTCAATTTGCTCTTCGATTTCCTCGGCCATCCGCCGCAGCCGCCGGTCCGAATGATCATGCGACTTCAAGTAGCGGCGGAAGCGCTCGTTCTCCGGCCGTTTCTTCTCACCCAGCAGGCGGATTTGGACCAGATCGTCAATCATTTGCGTCTCAAATTAGCTGACAAAAGTCTAACACCCACCTAACGGAGGTTGTTACGATGCTACCGGAGAAGATTGCGCGTTCCGAAACACGTCCGTCCCCAAGCATAGAGGAGTTTGAGACGTTTTGCCCAGGACAGCTACGCGTAACACAAATGAGATTTTACTTGACAAGGCCATTGATTTTGCAGTACATCTGCTCTAATCACTATTACTAGGAATGCATTAAGCTTTTGGGGTTTGACCGCGAGCCGCTGGCTTGCGGAGGGAACGTGAAAACGTGGAGGGAACCAACAGATGCTCCGCAGTGTGAAGATAATCGCCGCTACTTTCTTTCTAATCGCAACAATGCCCGTGTTGTGGGGGCAAGGCCCGGTCGGTACTCTCAACGGCACTGTGCTTGATCCGGCTGGGGCGGTTGTGCCCGGTGCCGCCGTTGTTCTGGTGAACAACGCAACCGGTGATGAGCATAAGACAACCAGTACCTCCGCCGGAGCCTACACGCTTCCCTATGTCCCCGCGGGCACGTACAAGCTGCGTGTTTCGGCGCCAGGCTTTCGTACCTCCGAAGCCGACAATGTCATCCTTCGCGTGGCCCAGACTCTGACAGTCAACATGACTCTGGAAGTAGGCGCGGTCAACGAACAGGTGACGGTTAGCGACAAGCCTCCGCTACTCGAGTCAGGCACGGCAGAGATCGGACGTTACATCAATTCGGAAGAATACAAGACGTGGCCCATCTTCGTGGATGATGGCCAGCGCCAGATCCAGGAGTTCATCTTCAGCAGCCTGCCTGGAACCACCGGAAACACTTTCGAAGGCTCCATAAACGGTGGTCAGGAGTACTCGCATGAAATTCTGATCGAAGGCATCCCGGTCGGCCGCAACGATCTTTCTGGCGGCAACAACAACGAGTTCAGCCCCTCGGTTGAAGCCATCGGAGAGTTTAAGCTGCAGACCGGTGCTGTGGGCGCGCAGTATAACGGCGGCCAAACTGCCATCGCCAACTACACCATCAAAGCTGGCACTAACGACCTCCATGGGACTGCCTTCTATTACATCCAGAACGAGGCGTTTAATGCGCCTGACATCGCCACGAAAATTTCGGGCAGCAAGAAGCCCCTATACCGGTTGAACAACGAAGGCTATTCCCTAGGCGGTCCGGTTTACATTCCGAAAATTTACCACGGAAGAAACAAGACCTTCTGGTTCACGAATTATGAAAAGACGCATTACGCCGACCTTCGATTCGGCGGATTCGGCACGCTCCCGACGACGGATTTCAAGAAAGGCGATTTTTCACGTCTCTTCGATCCCAACTTTACCGGAAATCCGCTTTCCGGCACACAGGTGGGAAAGGATATTCTCGGCCGCCCCATTATTTTCGGCCAGATTTACGACCCGCATAGCACACGTACGGTGAACGGCACGGCTGTGCGCGACCCATTCCCCGGCAATATCATTCCGCAGTCCGATTTTGATCCGGTTGCGCTGAATGTGATCAATAAAGCGGGCATTCAGGATCCGACCTACAACACTATGCTGCGCAACATCCAGACTCTCGGCACCTGCTGCCCGTTCTTCGATCTGCATATCGTCGGCGTGAAGATCGACCACAACATCGGCGACAAGGAACATATATCCGGTTTTTACAACCAGAGCTATCGCTTACGCAACAACGGCAATTCACCCCGCTACCTGCCGGTTCCCGGCGATCCCACTAGCACGTGGCAGAATCAGTACACACCAGGCAACATGGTCCGCTTATCGCTCAACTCCACTCTCACACCGACCATCCTGAATCGTGTGGCAGCCGGCTATAACCGCTTCATTAACGACAATGGCGCCGCTTTGGACACACTCGGTAAGGATTGGGCCGGTAAACTTGGCCTGCAGAACCTTCCCCCGACCATGTTTCCGCTGTTTACCTTCGGCGGCACAGCGGCCCAAGGCGGCAAGACTGGAAGAATGGGTGCTGGATTCGACGACAAGAGCTCCAACGGCAGCTTCGTGTACCAGGACGACCT
>DATLVJ010000129.1:0-5107 GCA_035577585.1 Candidatus Limnocylindrales bacterium | reverse complement strand
TGTCCCGGTTCGCATCCCCGGTGTTGGATGCTGACGGCCGCGTGTGAGCCGGCCGTTCGTTGGAATGGATTGCATGGTCCGCTTGTCCGCCGGAACCTCGCGCCTGCGGCGGCCGGTCATAGCGCCCACCTTCTTTGGCAGGCAGAGCGTCGTGTCCCGAAAAAGACCCCGGCCTCGCCGTGGCTGCAATCGGCGGCCGCCCGTGATTCGAGGATGCCCGAAGTTCCGGATTCCCACGCGCTTCATCCATGTGGTGCCGCTGGTCTGCTACCGGGCCAAGATGCCTCCCGCGGTACGCTGCCTCTTCCGATGATGTCGGATGCTCGTTGATTCCTCCATGGCCGCCGTTGAAGCTGACTCGCGATCGGCCGTAATTGTTCACCACCGTCGTGTTATATGTGTTGTGGATCACCGTCACGTTGACGTTGTTCACCGAGCGGTTGTAGTAAAAATGGTTGTGTTCCCAGCGCCCGCCCTCATACCCGCGCCCAAAGTAGCCGAATCCATAATTGATCCCGCCGTAAAATCCCACCACCGGGCCCCAGTAGCCTTCATGAAAGTAGTATCCCCGGCCGCCCCACGCCCAATATCCAGGCGTCCAAAGAAATCCCGGCCGCGGCGCCAGCACCCAGGTCCCCGGCACCCAGTAATAATCATCCCCATCCCACGCCCAATATCCGGGGGTCCAGATGTATCCCTCGCCTGGACAGATCGGTTGCTCATAAACTGGCAACTCCGGAGGGCCGAACGAAACGGCAATTCCTACGCCAATCTGCGCGTAAGCGGCTCCGGACAACAGCAAGAAACCTACGAATCCCAATAGCGAACGAATCGAAACGAATCTCCGCATCTTCTCTCCTTTGTCCGATTGTGTTTCGCTTTCCTGGTCCCGGTTCGCCGCACCGGACGGCCTGCTGGTTTAGGAATTTCGTGCGAACCAAGTTGTTGGGCTGTACTCGAATTGTTTCACACCGTTGAGAGCATGTAAAAAGAAAATCCGCCGGGCCCTGTACCACTTCGGAACAGTCCCTGCGGATTTCTTTCCCGCATCAGCCGTGGAACTGTGTTACACTGGGTTTGCGCTTAATGCATCGGTTGTGTTGTGCGGTCCCTCTGATTTAGACCTTCTGAGACTACCCGCCCTACGTTTCCTCCGTTCGTTCTTAGCGTAATTTAAAATAAGACTGGCAACTCAGATTGCCGCGCTCACCGACTATTCGTGTGTGTCGCCGCCCTCTCGCCAGCAAGAAAGCAAAATGCAAAGTTTTTCAGAACTCACTCTATCTCCTTCTTTGAAGGAGCGACTCATCGCGGCGAAGTTTTCCACGCCCACTCCCGTGCAGGCGGCAGCAATTCCGCAAGCCCTGGAAGGCAAGGACGTCATTGCCACGGCCCAGACCGGAACCGGCAAAACGCTCGCGTTCCTGCTTCCCATCATGGAGAAGCTGGGGCAGTCGCATACTCCCGGAATCGCCGCACTGGTTCTTGTGCCGACCCGGGAACTCGCGATGCAAGTCGTCGCGCAATATAACGCTCTGCGCTCTAAGCAGTCGCAACCTGCGGGACTCGTAGTTGGAGGCCTTCCCGAAGGCCGTCAGCTCGATGCCATCCGCAAGGGTGCGCGCCTGGTTGTCGCAACGCCCGGCCGCCTCGAAGATTATCTCGATCGCCGGCTCGTCTCTTTGAGCGGCGTCAAAACGCTCGTCCTCGACGAAGCTGATCGCATGCTCGACATGGGCTTCCTCCCGGCCATCCGCCGCATCGCCGGCGTGTTGCCCAAGGAGCGTCAGACACTGTGCTTCTCCGCCACGATGGAAGGCGCAATGGCTCAGCTTGTGCGCGATTACACCAAGAATCCCGTCCGCCTCTCGTTTGGCTCGACTACGAAACCCTCGGAGAGCGTTCGTCTCCAGGCCTTCGAAGTCCCCGAAAACGGCAAGCCCGATATGCTCTTCCAGCTACTCGAGAGCGAAAGCGGCCGCTGCCTTATTTTCTCGCGCACCAAGCGCGGCACCGAACGCATTGCCAAGAACCTGAACCGTCAGGGCATCAACGCCGCCATGATTCATGGCGACCGCTCGCAATCGCAGCGCACTTCCGCCCTCACAGGGTTCCAACGCGGGCAGTATCGTGTGCTGGTCGCAACCGACGTCGCCGCCCGCGGTATCCACGTCCAGGACATCGCGCACGTCATCAACTACGATCTGCCCGACGTCGCCGAAAACTTTATCCATCGTGTCGGCCGCACCGGCCGCGCCGGTGAACGCGGCGTCGCCTCCACGCTTTTCCTTCGGGAACAGCGCACGGAGCTCTTTCAACTCGAGCGCCAACTCGGCATCAAGATTGAGAGAATTTCCGCCAGCGGTCAGGCCGCTCCCAAAAAGGATCGCGTCCCAGCCGCTTCGGATCGAGTTTCCACACGCGCCGACCGCGTTTCCACCAATCACGGCCGAGTTTCTTTCCATTCAGAGCGCAATTCCTCCGCGTCAGGCCCCAGAATAACCCGCCTGCCCGGAGAAATTCTGCAAGCACAGATGGAAAGCTAGGCTCTAACTTACTTTTTTTGTTTTCGAACGGACCCCAGGCGCCGCTATGGCACCTGGGGTTCTTTATTTGGAGTGCGGAAGCGTCGTTTCCGCTTTTACGAATTCTACTAAATCACCCAATCAATCCACCGTGCACTCACCGCGCCGCACGCTCACTTATGTGCCGAGAATCGACTTCTGATCCCCTTCTTCCATCTCCGCAATACTCCTCTTTAGCCAATCCTGCAGCGCCGCTTCCAATTCCTTCTCCGTTCCGCATTCATAAAAATGGGCGACGGACTCCCCAGCCCCGGTCAGGGGAATCTGCCGGCACGGATACGCCAGTTTCTTCAAGTCCTCCGGCACGAATTGGATCAGGATGCACTCCGAACATGACGGCGGATCTTCTTTCGCGGCGAGCTTAAGGCATGTGGGTGAATCTTCGAACACGAAATTCGGACGCCAGGGGAAGCGCGCATGCTTGCTGTACCCGCCGCCCTCCAGGAACGTCAATTCCGCTTTCAATACATCCAGCACTTTGCGTTGGTCTTTCATGGTCGAGAGATATAGCTACATTTCTCACGAAATTGCCAATTCCACTAGTGACATTCATCACAGTCATTTGTGATTTTCATCACGGGAACCTCCCCTCAGCAGGAGTATCAATGTCACAGGTGTAGGTGACGGAAGGCTGAGCGGTTGGCAATAATCCGCAAGCAGATTCCAATTTCTCACCAAACTGGACGGGGGCCTACTCCAGGAGGGTACCCCTATGCGCACGCCTTACGGCCTTGAAATCATTGAAAACTGCCTCGCCTGCCCGCACCGCGAGGAACGCCTGTTCTGCAATCTATCCGAGACTGCCGTGAAAGCACTGGCGGCGATCACCTCTTCCGCGGCTTATCCAAAAGGCGCAACTTTATTTGTGGAGGGACAACCCGCGCGCGGAGTGTTCATCCTTTGCAACGGCCGGGTGAAACTTTCCACTTCGTCTGCCGATGGGAAAACTCTGATTCTGCGTATTTGTGAACCCGGGGAAGTGCTCGGCCTTCCGGCCACCGTTACCGGCAAGTTCTACGAACTCACCGCGGACATCATTGAACCGGCCCAGGCCAACTTTATCGCTCGCAACGACTTCTTGAATTTTCTGCGGGAAAATGGCGACGCGGCGCTGCGCGTCGCGCAACAGCTCGGAGAAACCTATCACCTGGCCATTTCAGAAATGCGAACGATCGGACTCTCTCACTCAGCGAGCGAGAAGCTGGCACGCTTTCTGCTGGAATGGACCGCGAATTGTCCCGAGGAAAAAGGCCAGGTCCGCATCAAGATGACGCTGACTCACGAGGAGATCGCCCAGATGATCGGCTCCTCGCGGGAAACCGTCACGCGCCTCCTGGCCGATTTTCGCCGCAAGCAACTCGTTCAGGTGGTCGGCTCCACTCTCATTCTGCGCAGCAAAGCCGACCTTGAAGCCATCGTCCATCGCTAATCACGCTTCCAAAACGTTCCACGTGCAACCATATTCCCCGGTGGTAGAACTCCCGCTACTTACCGATCTCCACCGCATGGTCGTACCCGGTCATTTCCAGGTACCCGACTCCCCGAAGGGCTGCGCCGTCGCGGCTCCCCTCAATCACAATCGCCCCTTCCCAGTAACTCGGCACAATCTTATTCCCGCCGGCGAGTTCTTGCGATTTCAGCTGAGTCGTCGCCGCCAGCTTCAACTTCAGCTTCGGTATCTCTATGCTCCATGCCACCGGATACTTCGCCCCGGTCGCGCCGCTGGTCCAAGTCTCTCCCGTTGGAGCCAGTCGAAAATCCGCAGCCGTTAAGTGTAGCGATTTCCCCTGCGCATCCACATACGTGCCCGACGAAAACGGATCGCTAGATCCATCCTTGCGCCGAAACCGGTATAGCATCAGCTCGGTATCGTCTTCCAGTTGCGCGCTTAACCAGTCCCAACCCGCTTGCTCCTCCCTCATGGAATGCGTGAAAAATTCGTGATCCATCCACGAAGTCCCGCGCACCGCGATTGATTTGCCGGCCATCACGATCGTTCCACTCGTCAGCAGACGCGTAAAGGAAATGTAGTGTGACGCGTGCCCGGCGCCCGCCGCCTTTTGACTGACGCCATCTGCCCCGTGGATCACCGGCGGCTTTTCACTGCGAAGTGAAAACGAAAAAGAAAATTTGTCGTCCGCCACAGTCAATCTTTCTTCTTCCCCGTTCCCGCGGATTTCCCAATTGCCGTTCCAGATGCGCTTTTGTTGTGCATCGATTCCCGCAAGTCCGGGTCCAGCGCGGTTCGTTCTTTCCGCGTGATAAAACTTGCCGCCGTCCAAGTCACTCAAGGCAAGGTGCGCCAGATACAAATCCTGAATATCCCAGGGCTGGGTCTTGTCGGGATCCCGGTCCACGCCCTGACGAAAAAACGTCAGCTCGAATCCGTAATGGCCCCCATCGGAAGCAATTAGATTTCCGGTCGTATACCACCACTCCGTCTGAAACTCCTGATGATTGAAATGGTCGCGCGGAAATTCGTACCGATAGCCGGGCAGCGCCGTCTTGTACTGCGCCATCAC
>DATLVJ010000128.1:0-2417 GCA_035577585.1 Candidatus Limnocylindrales bacterium | reverse complement strand
ATATCAGAGCTTGAGGCAATGTCGTCTTCCCAGACGAGATTCACGTTGCCGGCGGGGTCAACTGCCAGTTGGGGAGCCATTGAACCGCCGGCGTTCGTGGAGACCATGACCGGCGCGGAAAAAGCGACGCCATCTGCCGAGCGGCTGAAGAGGATGCCCAGCACGCCGCTATCGCTTTCCCAAGTGACGAAAATGTTGCTGGCAGAGTCGGTGGCGATTTGCGGAGAGGAGGACGAGTCCGAATCGTGTGAGATATTGACTGGCGTGGAGAAAGTGGCGCCGCCGTCAGTTGAACGGGCAAACAGAATATCGAGATTCCCAGGGCCGTCATCATTCCAGACAACGTTAATTCCGTCGTGCGAGTCAACCGCGATGCGCGGATCGAAAGGAAAGCGCGTGGAGCTAGAGATGATCTTTGGAGCCGAGAAGGTTGCGCCGCCGTCGGAAGAGCGGCTGAAGAGAATGTTGTTGTTGCTGCTGGCATCGTCTTCCCAGACGACGAAAATGTCGCCGGAAGAATCGACAGCGGTTTGAGGCGTAAAGGAGAAATCCGAATTATTGGAGATGTTCTTGGCGACAGAGAAGGGCAGCTGGGCGCTGGCGGTACTGACCGTTGCGGCTACACCCAAAATCGAAACTGCGAGAAAGTGCCCCCAATGCTTGTGGGAAAACATGGACGACCTCCTAAGCGGAATCGGCAGGCCAAAGAGCAGGGCCCGGAAATCAGTTGGGACAGCAAAAAAGCATAGGTAATTGCCCCCTAGTCAGCCCTGCGGGGAAGATCGGCTGACTGTCGAGAGAGGCCGAATGGGACAGGCTCGTCGGGTAGACAGAGACGAGCCAATTGCTCTACATTGAGTATAGTACTCTCAGTACGAATTGAAAGAGAAGGTCTAGTACTAGTGTGTCTAAAGAGATAACTGATGCAGGACCCGCCGGTGAGGGCGAGTGAGTCGCGGGTGGCGACTAGCCGTTTTCGCCGAAAAGTTTAATGTCTTCGGGACCGTCCTTAAGGACGACCGCATCGCGGCCTTGGACGAGTTCTCGGATTTGCTCGACGATGTCGGGATTGGCGAGGGTTGTGATGTCGCCGGTGTGCATACGGTTCGAAATGGCGGCGAGGACGCGGCGCATAATCTTGCCGGAACGGGTCTTGGGCATGTCCGGAACGACATGGATGCGCTTGGGGCGGGCGATTTTGCCGATCATGGTTTCGATGGTGGAGATGACTTTGTCGATGACCTGCTTGTTGGGCGTCGTGCCGGGCTTGATGGAGATGTAGACCTCGGGGACGCGACCCTTGATTTCGTCGACGACGGGGACCACGGCGGCTTCGGCAATTTCGGGAACGCTGAGGCAGGCCGATTCGATCTCTTTGGTGCCGAGGCGATGGCCAGCGACATTGATGACGTCGTCTACACGGCCGAGGATGCGGTAGTAGCCGTCGGCGGAGAGCATGGCGCCATCACCGGCGAAGTAGGGCCAGTCCTGCCACTTTTTGCTTTTCGGGTTCTTGCAATATTTTGAGTAGTACTGCTTCACGAAACGATCTGGGTCGCCCCAAATCGTTTGCATGATGCCGGGCCAGGGATTGCGGATGCAGATGTTTCCGGCGGCGTGTTCGCCGGCTTTGATTTCCTTTCCATTTTCATCCCAGATGGCGGGGAAAATTCCGAGCGCGGCAGGGCCGGCGCTGCCCGGCTTCATACGATCGAGTGCAGGTTTTGTGGTGCAGAGAAAGCCGCCGGTTTCGGTTTGCCACCAGGTGTCAACGATGGCCGCTTTGCCTTTGCCAACGACTTCGTAATACCAGCGCCAGACTTCGGGCTCGATGGGTTCGCCGACGGTGGTCATGTGCTTGAAGGAGTAGTTGTATTTTTTTGGTTCGTCGGCGCCGGCTTTGCGGAGCATTCGAATGGCAGTGGGAGAAGTGTGGAAGATGTTGACGCCGAGACGTTCGGCGATGCGCCAGGGACGAGCGGCGTCGGGGAATTGCGGAACGCCTTCGTAGAGGACGCTGGTGGCGGCGAGAGCGAGCGGGCCGTAAACGATGTATGAATGGCCGGTGATCCAACCGATGTCGGCCATGCACCAGTACACATCGCCGGGTTGAAGGTCCTGGTAATACTTTGAAGTGCCAGCGGCGTAGGCGAGATAGCCTCCTGTGCGATGTTGACAGCCCTTGGGCTTGCCGGTGGTGCCGCTGGTGTACATGAGAAAGAGCGGGGCTTCGGCGTCGAGAGAAACGGGTTCGACGATTTGGCCGCGATAGTCTTTCAAAACATCTTCGACGAAGAAATCGCGTTCGCTGACCATCGGCGCTTCCGACATTCGTTTGCCGGGATAACGGCGCCAGACGAGGACTTTGTCGATTTCCTGGCCTTCTTTTTTGGCGGTTTGGACGGCGATGTCGGCGT
>DATLVJ010000127.1:0-5926 GCA_035577585.1 Candidatus Limnocylindrales bacterium | reverse complement strand
GTAGTTCCTCGTTTCCCTATCTCTCTTCGTGTACACTCCTCCTTCATGAAAATTCTTCTTTTTGGTGCGACAGGTTCCGCCGGTGCAGCCGTACTCGAAGCGTGCCTTGCCGCTTCCATCGTCATGGAAGTCCGCGTCATCACGCGCCGCCCGCTGATGCACACCTCTCCCAAGCTGCGCAGTTTCGTTCACAAAAATTTTCTGGACTATTCAACGGTCGAGGATGCATTCCGGTCTGTGGACGCCTGCCTCTTTTGTCTCGGGATCTCCGCCACTCAGGTTTCGCAGGAGGAGTATCGCACCATCACGTACTCCTATACGCTGGCAGCCGCCAACATGTTCAAGGCCAAGAGCCCAGGCGCGGCTTTCCACTACATCAGCGGGCAAGGAACGAAAGCGGGCAGCCGGATGTTCTGGGCGCAGGTAAAGGCGCAGACGGAGCACGATTTGATCGAACTGGTCGATGCCGACTGCTGGCGCCCCGCGTTCATCGGCGCCAAGCCATCCGCCAGCCTGCCGAAGGTCTATGCGTTCATCCAACCAATCGGCCGGCTGCTGAAGCCATTCCCGAACCTCTACATCGATGGCCAGGACCTCGGCCGCGCCATGCTGCAAGCCACGGCGGAAAATCTCCGGCGCCGTATCATCGAAAATGCCGAAATCCGCCAAATCGCCGCCCGCGCCACCTTTTAAGGTAGCGGCCACTTTCCCTGTTCGCCCTGACTGAGGAAGGCTGGCCGGGTTGGCTTTGTAGCGGCCGCCGTCTGCGGCGGGCGTTCTGTCGCCTATTGCATCTTGGGTAGCACCAAAGTTTTGAAGCCGAAAAAGCGCCAGCAGAAGCATTGCGCTTCAAAGCGCTCGCCTCGGAAGGCGGCCGCCACAAAACCGTTGGGCTGGACGCGAACGCCCCGCTACACCCAATTCCTCTCACGATAATATTTCGCACCCGATTCCAACGCGGCCTCAATGTCCTCTTTCAGCGTCTCATCCAAACTCTTCAGATAAAAACACGTCTTGCCCTTCAGTAACTTCAGCAGCGCCGGCGAAATCCTTTTCTTCACCGGCTCATTCATGTAGATGCACATCAAATAAAATCCCACGTACCCCTTTTGTAAAATCGCCGCCGCGAATTGCAAGTCCACCGGCTTCCCGCCGTAGACCCCCGGAATCGCCACCGGCCTGGGCACAACAAGCTGAACACTTTTCTTGTTCCGCACGCCCAGATCTTGAAATCGGAACGGCGGAGCATGCTGTGCAAGCACCTCGCTCAGTCGCTCGTAAACTTTCTCCAGTGATTCGCTGGAATTTGCCTGCTTCTTTGTTTTGTTTCTGGAGTTTGCTTTGGCGCCCGCGGGTTTTCTCATGCCCGGAATCCTATGCCAATTTCTTGGGATTCCTCAACGGCTTTCAACTGCCACCGAGGGGAGGGGAACTACGTGGTGATTTTTCTCTTCCTGTTCGCTGATCGCCGCCATCAATTTGCCATTTCAGCCTTTCGGCAGCGCGGCGATCACGGCATCCGTGAACTCCTCGGTCCCCGCTTTTCCGCCTACGTCTTTCGTGACGTGCTTCCCCTCTTTGTAGACCTTGACGAGCGCCTTCTCGATTCTCTCCGCGGCAGATTTCTCGCCAATATGATTCAGCATCAGAATAGAACTCATCAGCAGCGCGGTTGGATTCGCCAACCCCTTGCCCGCGATGTCTGGCGCGGTGCCGTGCACTGCCTCGAAAATCGCGCTTTCGGCGCCAATGTTGCCGCTGGGCACCACGCCCAATCCGCCGACCAGGCCGGCTGCCAGATCGCTCATCACGTCGCCATACAGATTCGGCAGCAGCAGGACGTCGAACTGGTCCGGGTTAATCACGATTTGCATGCACGCGTTATCCACGATCAACTCTTTGTATTCGATGTCCTTGAACTTCTCCGCCACCGCCCGTACCGAGTGCAAAAACAATCCGTCGCTCAATTTCATGATGTTCGCTTTGTGAATCGCGTGGATTTTCTTTCGCCCCATTTTGCGCGCATATTCGAACGCAAACTTCGCGATCCTCGTCGAAGCCTTCTCCGTAATAATCTTCAGGCTCTCCACTACGCCGGGGACAACTTCGTGCTCCAACCCCGAATACAAATCCTCGGTGTTCTCCCGGACAATCACCACGTCCACGCCATCGAAATGCGACTTCACGCCGGGCAGATTCTTCACCGGCCGCAGGTTTGCGTACAGCTCCAGGCTCTTCCGCAGCGCCACATTCACGCTACGCGCTCCCCCGGCAATCGCCGTGGCCATCGGACCTTTCAGGGCCACCTTGTTCCGCCGCACGGATTCGATTGCCGCGGCGTTCAGCACCTCGGCACCAATTGTCTTCTTGTCGGTGTTTTCGGCGCGCGCTCCCAGAATTTCCCAGTCGATCTTGACGCCCGAGGCGTCCAGCACGCGCTGGGTTGCGGCCGAAACCTCAGGTCCTATTCCCTCGCCAGGCAACAATGTAACCGTATGTTTCATAGGGCATCTATATTAAGGGAAGTGGCACGGCTTGTCGAAGTGCCCGGATTTAAGGAGTCTCCAGGCCACCCGTCATCTGAACGCTGTTGTCTGTGACTCGGTTCTCAGGCAGGTTCTGCCCGATTCGACACCCGAGTTTGCGCCATTCGCGCCTGTGCTATACTAACAACGTAACTATCCTCGTGGAGGATTCCGCGAGTGGAGGCCATAAAAATTATGATTAATCTGACGCCCACTGCCGCCGTAAAAGTGAAGGAAATCATGTCCATGCAGACCCCGGTACCCGTGGCCCTGCGTGTGGCTGTTGTCGGTGGCGGCTGCTCCGGCTTTCAATACCACATGGCTTTTGAAAACCAGACCAACGACTCCGATGAAGTCGTGGACTTCAACGGCTTGAAGGTTGCCGTCGACCAGATGAGCTCCATGTATCTGGAAGGCGTGGAAATCGACTACGTCGAAACCCTCGAGGGCGCAGGCTTCAAGTTTAACAATCCTAACGTCAAGAGCACCTGCGGCTGCGGCAGCTCCTTCAGCGTCTAGCTTTTGTAGCGGCGGCTTTCCGATGCCGGCGCATTTTTGTCACGATCTTCAAGGCTCCTGGCCAACCAGGAGCCTTTTTTTATTGCCAATTCCTCTCTGTGACCTCTGCGTGAACTTCTTCCTTCTGAATCTTCAATCCACTTTACTTCCACCTCGCCCGGGAGCACTATCGCGTTCATGGAGGCTATCCCATGGATGCCAGTCAAGTAATCCTCATCACCGGCGCGAGCACCGGCTTTGGCCGCCTCTTTGCCGAAACTCTCGCGCGCCACGGCCACACAGTTTTCGCCACGATGCGCGATCCCCAGGGCAAGAACGCCAAGAATGCCGCCGAGTTGCTCGCCCTGGCCAGCAGGGAATCACTCTCGATTTTCACGCTTGAATGCGATGTCACCAGCGACGCCTCCGTCGAACTTGCCGTCCGCAGCGTGATTGCCCAATCCGGCCGGATCGAAGTCGCCATCAACAACGCGGGCTACGGAATTATCGGGCTTGCCGAAGCCGTCACCACCCAGCAAGCCCAGCAGATCATGGACACCAACTTCATGGGCTGCGTCCGCGTGAATCGCGCCGTGTTGCCACACATGCGACGCCACCGCAAAGGCCTGTTGATGCACATCAGCAGCGGCGCCGGCCGGGTGGTCATCCCCGCGTTCTCGCTCTACACCGCCAGCAAGTTCGCCATGGAAGCGCTTGCGGAAACCTATCGCTATGAACTCGCCTCGCAAGGCATCGAATCCGTCGTCGTCGAACCCGGCGCCTACCAGACACCTGTTTTTGGCAATCTCGTTTACGCTGCCGACGAATCGCGCGGCGAGACCTACGGCATTGCCAACCAGATTCCCACCAAAATGACCGCGCTTCTTGCTGGCACTGCGGGCGACCCGCAGGAAGTTGCCGACGCCGTCCTGCGCATCATCGAAACGCCCGTGGGGCAAAAGAAGCTCCGCTATCGCGTCAGCCAGTCCGATCTCGGCGTCGACGAAGTCAACGCCAACACCGACCGGGTCCAAGCACGCCTCCTTGAAATGTTCGGCCTCACCGCCGAAACCTCTTTCGTCCACCGCGAAGCCGCCGGCGCTGCCGACTAGAAACTGTTCCCCGCGTAATTCTTATGCTGCGGAACCAACAACTGACTGAGGTAATGCAGCAGATTCTAAACCGGCACCTGCAAACTCGAACTGTGTGCTGCCACTTCCTTCGCGGCTTGCCGGCCATGCGGCTGCTCAATGCAAATACGCAACCCCATATTCATATTCGAGCAATCCTTTGCCGGCACCATTCCTCGTACCAACGATTCTGGCAGGCGAGTAAATATTGGGGGCTCTGGAACTGTAGGGCACGGCTATTTCTATGCGTGATCCTTCCGGGTACTTGGTAACGCTGAAGAAGCTCAAGCCTCCGCGCGCCAACTCCCTGACGACCACAACTTCGTTTCCAAGAGTGGGATGCCTCACGCATCCGACCGCCTCAACATGAATGCGGCCGTGGGACCGTCGGTTTTGCGTTCCAGGGACCAAAGCAGCAGCGGGTCCCGCGGAGGGATGGTCATGCGGGCGGTTCCACGTGGTCCAGCCGCCGCACTGTTCGCACAGCCGGGAGATATAGTGGTGGGAGAGGAGGAGATCAGCTTCAAATTCGTTGAGGTAAGTTACTTCTGTGCGTTCACAGGAAACACATCTCAGCAAGGCGCGCAGCACCGCATTGTCCATGTCGGCGACAGTAGGGAAAACAATGCCCCACGGGTTAGCAACAGCAGGGTCGCAGATCGTCAGTCCAAACAAATGGCCCTCGGATCCTCTCGCAACGCGGCCGACGACTCGGGCCATTACCTCCTTGCAGGCGCCATCAAGGCGCTGGACTCTGATGATCTCGCCAGCGAACAACTCTCTGTCCACCTTGATGGTCGCGCCTTGCCGGCTGATGTCGATTGTCTGTCCTTCCCCCAAGAATGCTTCGCCGCGTCCGCGAACACCTGAGATACGAATGGGTAAGGTCAAGAAAACACGATCGCTTTGGCGGTGATTGTTTTCCGGAGAGGGAGGGAGTGTATGCTCCGTCTCGTTAGCTTGCCCGGCGAATTCGCGACTTGGGTTGTTGAGCATGGGCGCACTCGCTCAATTCTTCATCCCCCTGGATCCTGAATCAAGGAAGTGTAGTCTCGCTGCACAGTCATGACAATCGGGGGGGAACATGGATTTCGGTTAAGGTGATTACCCTATGCTCTGTTGCTCCACAATTTGAAGCATCGCTCTGTGGCTCCCCCAATTTGCATTCTCCCCGCTGCCCACTTATCCTAATCTTCAGTCCGAATGAAGATAGCCCTCGCCCAATTCAACCCAACCGTCGGCGACTTTGAAGGCAACTCCTCCCGCATTCTCGACCTTGCGGAGCAAGCCAAAGGCCGTGGCGCGGAACTCGCCGTCTTCTCCGAGCTTTGTATCTGCGGCTATCTCCCCCTCGATCTTCTCGAACGCCCCGCCTTCATCCAGCGCAATCTGGACACGCTAAAAGACATCGCCTACCGCATGCCTCTCCCCGCCGTCGTAGGCTTTGCCGGCCGTGTCGATCATCCCCGCAATGGGCCGGCCATCGCCAACAAAGCCGCCCTCATCCAGGACGGCCGCGTCGTGTTCGAGCAGAGCAAAATGCTCCTACCCACCTACGACGTCTTCGACGAGTCCCGCTACTTCCAACCTGGCGAAAAGGATTACGTCTACGGCCTCGGCCGCGAACAACTCGGCATCACCATCTGCGAAGATGTCTGGAACGATAAGAATTTTTGGGCCAAGCCGCGGTATGCACGCGACCCCGTCACCGAACTCGTCCAGCAGGGAACCAGCATCCTTCTCAATATCTCGGCCTCTCCCTACACCATCGAC
>DATLVJ010000126.1:0-21326 GCA_035577585.1 Candidatus Limnocylindrales bacterium | reverse complement strand
AACTGGCGAACGAAATCGGAATGGAGCGCATCGAAAAACGCCACCGCCAGATGGCCAACTACATCCTGCAAGAAATGGTGAAGCGCGGCGCGGTTTCCTGGACTTCGCCGGACCCAGCGTTGCGTTGCGCCATCGCAACGGTAAATGTGGCGCCACACAAAATGCCCGACCTGGAAAACTGGATGTGGAAGGAAAAGAAAATTCGAATTCGCGGCGGAGTGCCCAACAAGATCCGCCTTTCCACGCCATACTATTTGCTGCACAAGGATGTGGACCGGTATCTGGCCGCTTATGACGAGTATCGCGCCGCCCATCCCTCGGCGTAGCAGGCGCATCCAAAAAATCGGGCTGGCTTGACGGAAGAACCCGTTATCCTGAAATACGCGGGCAAACTTTCAGGGACGCGCACCTGGCTTAAAGGAACTGTGAACGCATGATTCGTCGGATTGCCGGCTGCACTCCTTTTCTCGGGTTGTTGACGCTACTGGTTGCGCTGCCTTCGTTCGCGCAGGATAGCTACACGCGCTTTGAATTTGGCACGCAGTTCTCCACCGTCCGGCTGACCAACTCGGACCTTGGCGCGACCGATTACTCCGGATTTGGCGGCCGCTTTGACTGGAACCTGAACCGCCGCCTGGCCCTGGAATCCCAGCTCGATTTTTTCCCGGAACATACGCCTCCGCTGCTCACCATCCAGGGCGGCCAAACAATTCAAGCCGTCTTCGGCGTGCGCGCCAAGGTTATCCAGACGCGGCGACTTTCCATCTTTGGATTAATCCGGCCGGGGTTCTTTCACTTCACGGATGTTTTGTACTCCAATCCCAGCTCGGCCACCGGCTTTGCGGAACGTCCGGAAACGCATTTCGCGCTGAATCTGGGCGGCGGACTGGAGTATTACCTGAATCCACGCTGGGTGTTGCGCGCGGACCTGGAAGGCAATCCGTACCGCGTGCCGAACTCGACTGTCTCGCTCCCCGGTGGCAGCGGATTCAGCGTGGGAAAAATTGACGACACCACGAAATTCAGTTTCGGCGTTGCTTACCGGCCCGGGGCGCTGATCGAAAACGAAAAAGAAACCAACGTCCCCGGAAAATGGGAGTTTGGTCCTTTGTTCTCAACCATGTTTATCGGGCGCGAAGGGCCCACGGACGGCGTACGGACGGAACCCGGATTCGGCGGTTACGCTTCCTACCGCTTCTATCATGTGTTTTATTTCGACAGCGACCTGCTCTATTTTCCCCGCGGGTCGAATTCTTCCGGCCCGCACGATGGCGGGGAAATCCTGGAGGGGCTTTTCGGATTGAAGGGCGGAGTCCGCCGCAACCATTTCGGCATTTTTGGTAAAGTGCGGCCGGGATTCAACAGCTATTCCCAGGCGCTGAGCGCAATTTCATCCACAGGACAGGAAAGTTTCAGCCGCTCCACAAATTTTGTGCTCGACCTGGGCGGCATCGTGGAATTTTACCCCGGCGAGCACGGCACGTTGCGGCTGGAGGCCGGCGACACCCACATTTATTTCAATACGAGCGACGTCAATTTTGGCGGCACCATCGTTCCGGCGGGCGGCGGCAAATTGCAGCACACCATTCAATTCATCGTAGGATACGGCTGGCGATTCTGAGCTCCGGCCGTGATTTGAAAGCGCGAGGCACAATGAATACGAAAGGCGTTTGGGAAGGCGTCGAACAATATTTCGACGAAGTGCTGGTCAGGCAGGATGCCGCGTTGAGGGACGGGTTGGCCGCCGCTGAAACCGCGAAATTGCCCGCGATCCAGGTTTCCTCCGGGCAGGGCAAATTGCTCCACCTGTTGGCCCGCATGATGGGTGCGCGAAATATTCTCGAAATCGGGACGCTGGGCGGCTACAGCACCATCTGGATGGCCCGCGCATTGCCCGAGGGAGGCCGGATCATCACCCTGGAAGCCGATCCGAAACACGCGGACGTAGCGCGCAAGAATTTCGCGCGCGCCGGCGTGGAGTCCAAAGTCGAGTTGCGGCTCGGCAAAGCTCTGGACACACTGCCGCAAATCGCGGCGGACGGCCGCGGCCCCTTCGACATGTTTTTCATCGACGCCAACAAATCCAACATGCCGGAATATTTCGAGTGGTCTTTGAAACTCGCGCGGACCGGGAGCATCATCATTGCGGACAATGTGGTGCGGGAAGGCGCCGTTCTCGACCCCAATAGCAAGGACCCCGACATCCAGGGGATTCGGCGATTCCTCAATATGGTGGGTAAGGAAAAGCGCGCGAGCGGCACGGCCCTGCAAACCGTGAGCAGCAAAAGCTACGACGGTTTCGCGCTGGTCCTGGTCACCTCATAATCAAATGCCCAGTGAATGGCGTTCGCGGCGGCGCGGGAGATCAGGTGTCCTTGATTTCCCGAAGCAATCCGGTGGCGACGTCGTAGACGAAACCGCGGATGACGATCTTCTGCGGAATCCACGGATGAGTCCGCAGCTTCTGCAACTGGTGCCGCACGTTCTCTTCGATGTTCTGGAACGCATAGAAGAAAGCCGGTGAAACGGCGGCGGTGCCGGTGCGATTCTGAATCCTGGTGCGCAGGTCCTGCTCGCTGGTCTGCATCAACCCGCAATCGGTGTGGTTGATGACCATGATTTCCTCTGTGCCCAGCAGGTGATGCGAGACGATCAGCGAACGCAACGAGTCTTCCGTCACAATTCCGCCGGCATTTCGAATGATGTGCGCATCGCCCGTCTTCAGCCCCATGGTGCGGATCGAAAGCCGCGTGTCCATGCAGGTGAGAATGGCGAGTTTCCGCTCGGGACGCGGAGTCAGTTTGCGCAGTTCGTGCGTGCGCGCGTAAATTTCGTTTGCTACAAGAACTTCGTCAATCACGCTCATGGCTGGTCCAGTTTAACCCAGCCTCAGGATGCGCACACGCGGCGGCCCACATTTTCCGTGGACCGCCGCAGAACCACCCAGATTGCGCAAAAAAGAAATCAGGGAATCGTGGCGCTGACTTCGCTGGAGTAGCCGCTCTCCGTGCCGGTTGAATCCAGTTCGGTTGCAACGTAGAAGTAGGTCTGCCCCGAACTTACTCCCCCATCCGTGTAGGAAGTTGTGGGAATCATGGAAGAGTCCACCTTAGTGTACGGCCCACCCGAAACCGTTCCTCGATATACGTTGAACCCAGAATAGGTTGAAGTGCCCGGCGTCCAGTTCAAAGCCACTGTGTAGCTCACAGGCGTCGCGCCCGTTCCGGAGAGTGCCACCGCCAGCGGAGAATTTGCGGCATTGCTGACGATCGTGACGCTGCCCGCGAGGTTGCCCGTTGAAGCTGGGGCAAACGTGACATTGAAAGATGTGGATTGGCCGGCGGCCAGGCTCAGCGGCAGCGCGATGGAGGAGGTGGAGAAGCCCGCTCCGCTTGCGCTGATTTGTGAAATGGACACGCTGGAATTTCCGGTATTTGAAATTGTAACGCTCTGCGAGGTGCTGCTTCCCGTTGCCAGGTTGCCAAAGCTCAGCGAGGTGGGGGACGCGGAAAGTTGCAGAATGGACGTAATACCGGTCCCGCCCAACGTAACAACGAGCGGAGAATTCGGCGTGTTGCTGATCAGCGTGATGCTTCCAGAGAAGTTGCTGGCAGATGCAGGAGCGAACCCCACGTTAAAAGAAGCCGAGCCTCCCGGAGCGACGGAAAGCGGCAAAGCCAGCCCTGAGACGCTGAATCCGGTTCCGGCCAGGGAAGCTTGAGTGACACTAAGGGTCGCCGTGCCGGCATTCCGGATGGTAAGAGTCTGCGTGTTGGTGACGCCGACGGTGACGTTGCCAAAGCTGATGCTGGACGGAATCACGCTGATCTGGGGCTGCACGCCCGTGCCGCTCAGCGAGACCACCGCCGGAGAATTGGTTGCCGTGCTGACCACGCTGATGCTCCCCGATACCGCTCCGGTAGCTAGCGGCGAAAATTTCGCCGTCAGCGGAAGGCTCTGGCCAGCCGAAAGGGTAACTGCTCCGGGAAATCCAGTGACGCTGAATCCTGTGCCCGCAGCGGCAACCTGCGAAATATTGACGCTGCCCGTCCCCGTATTCGTAAGCGAAAACGCTTGCGATGCGGAATTTCCTACGAGGGTATTTCCGAACGTCAAGCCGCTGGCGCTGGGCGAGAGCAAATAAGATTGCGTCGGACTGGAGGAAGAGGGCGCTCCGGTCCCAGAAACACTTAACGTCCCGGAACCTACGTTCTTGCGATTCGTACTGATCGCGATGCGCCCGTTGAAAGTCTGAGCCGCATCCGGTTTGAACACCACCTGAAAGGACATGCTGGCGTTGGAACCAACCGACACGGGAAGCGCCGGGCTGATGACAATAAATTCGGGAAGATTGCTGGAAATTTGCTGGATGGTAATGCTCTGGCGAGCGCCGTTGGTGATCACCACTGTGGCTCCCGCGCTGGTTGTGTTTACTGTGACCGATCCGAAACTCAGTGCGGTCGGCGTGACGCCGATTCCGGCCTGAGCGGGCGCTGCGAAAAGAAGCGAACCAATCAAAAATATTCCAACACAGAGGCACACCAAGTGCGTCTTAATCATGGGAGGGCAACCCTTCGTCAATCAGTTTTTTGAGCGCGGCCGGAACGGAGAGGGGAACGTAGCGTTTCGCAGCTCGTGAAGCTTACCTGCGAATGCAGAGTAGATTCATAGCCGTACCATTACCACTGGTGGCGAGGCCAGAATTGGGACAGGCCGCGGTGGGACACCATTGGACACTTGCAACCTGTCCCAGGTCGTAGGACTTGTCCGACGGGCAGTTGCCGCAAAAAGGTGCAGCGCTCCGCACGATTTGTATGAGGAAGCCACGCGCGCGTTTTTTGCTGGAAGCACTTGCTGGTAAACAGCGAGGCCTTAGTGACACATTTTAATTTCGGGGAGCTACCATGCGCTCAATAAGAAATTTTTTATTCCTCGTGCTGGGACTTGGCGCGTCCGCAAGCTGGTCTTTGGCCGCGGCGGACGAATTGCCCCGGCGTCCCATGCTGGGCGCGAGTCTGGCTGCGGATTCGGCGGGCGCTCGGGTTAACTTCGTTCTGCCGGGAAGCCCCGCGGAGAAGTGTGGGCTGAAAACGGATGACATCGTTACAAGTTTCGCTGCGCACGCGACCAAAACTCCCGTCGAAGTTGTCGAAGCGGTTCGCTGGTCGCCCCTGGATCAACCGCTGGCGGTTCAAATCCTTCGCGCAGGCGCGGCGAAAACTCTGACGGTGCGGCTGACACCTGCCCCAACGGAAAGTGATCCGGATGTGCAGACGATTTACGGCTCCATCCGCGTTGGGGACACGCTGCGCCGGACTCTGACGACCGTGCCGCGGGGAAGCAACCGGCGGTTCCCGGCAGTCCTGATCATCGGAGGGATTGGTTGCTACACCGTCGACAATCCGAACGATTCCGCCGATGTCTATCGTTTGCTGGCGCATGATCTCGGGCGCGCCGGGATTGTGGTGATGCGTTTGGAAAAAAGCGGCATTGGCGACAGCCAGGGTGGACCTTGCTTCAACACGGACTTCAACTCCGAAAGCCTGAGCTACAAAATTGCGTTACAGGCGCTTTGCGGCGATTCCCATGTGGACCCGGAACACGTTTTTCTGTTCGGCCACAGCATTGGAACCGTCATCGGCCCCCAACTGGCGATCGAGACGCCAGTGGCCGGAATCATTGCCGCGGACGGTGTGGCGCGGAATTGGTTTGAGTACGAACTTCTCAACCTGCGCAGGCAAGCCGAACTTGGAGGCGACTCTCCCTCCGTTGTTGATGCAACGCTTCGGCTCAAGGAAGTCTGCATGCATCGATTGTTGATCGAGCGGCAGAGCAAAGCGGAAATTGAGCGCGCCATGCCGGAATGCAGTTCGCACGACAGCTATCCGGTCGCGGCCCCTTACCTGCAGCAAGTTGCGGCCGTGAACATGGCGGAGTTATGGACTCGTGTCAGCGTGCCTGTCCTGGCGCTCTATGGCACGGGAGATTTTGTCACTTCGGAAGAGGATCACCGGCGAATCGCCGCAATCGTCAATGCGAACCACCCCGGCACAGCCGTCTTGCACACGATCGACGGCATGGACCACTACCTGACCACGGCGGGAACACCGCAAGCCGCCTTCAATCTGAGAGTTGTTGATCACAAGGAAGCGCCTTACGATAAGCGCTTCAGCTCGGAAATTTCAACCTGGATCTGCGCGAAGGCGGCCTGTGGATGAGGTAGTGTCGCTTCCGTTTTTGCAGGCGATTGTCCAGGCATAGGCCTTGCGAACCTTGTGTTCAGAGTTGGCGCATTCAGTGGAACAGCAGCGAAGCAAATTCCGCCAGATTCCGCCGCCACACCAGCCAGGTGTGCGCGCCGGGTGTTTCGATGTCCGCGTGATGAATGTCTTTGGAGGCGAGCCAGGCGCGGAGATTTCGGTTGATGCCGATTAAGTCGTCATCGGTTCCGCAAGCGATCCACAGCAAGCGCAGTTGCGCATTGGCGCGGGCGGTCAGCCCAGGAAATTCTTTCTCGAATTCCGGCGTTAATCCGCCGGAGCTGAACGCTCCAATCCACGCAAATTTGTCCAAGGTATTCAGCCCTGTCAGCAGTGATTCCGTGCCTCCCATCGAGAGGCCGGCGATGGCGCGCGACTCGCGATTTTTCGTCACAAGGTACTCGGCTTCCACGCGCGGGACCACTTCCGTCAGCAGCGTTTCACGAAAACGATCGTAATTCAGCTGTCGAATGCCGGGGGTATGCAATCCTCCGGAACCGGGCAAAAGTATTTCCGGCGCGCCGTAGCCGAGCGGCATCACGATCAGCATCGGCTTGGCTTTGCCACGCGCGATCAAATTGTCCAGGATCACGTTCGCGCGGCCCACCGCCGTCCAGGCGTCCGCGTCGTCGCTGTAGCCGTGCAGCAGATAGAGGACGGGGTAGGTTTGCTTTCCGCGTGGATCGTAGCCCGGCGGGGTATAGACGAAATAGCCGCGATCATCGCCCACCACTTTCGAGCGGTAAAATTGATGATGAATTTCGCCGTGCGGCACATCAGCCATTTCCCAAGGAAGCAGGGCGGCGGCATTTCCGGATGCGGGCGCAACATGCAACTCGCTCGCTCGATAGAGAAAATTGGGAATTGCCGCGCTGTTCGAAGGATCGAACATCGTCACGCCGTCGACGGCAAAGGAATACCCGTAATAGTCCGGCGCAAGCGGCTCTGAGGTAGCGCTCCAAATTCCCTCCCCATCTTTCTGCATGGCAAGCGCTTTGCCCCCGCCATCGATTTCCACGGTCACTTCCTTGGCGTTAGGCGCGCGCAACCGGAACGTCACCCGATGATCGGCCAGCACCTCGGGCGAAACGACGGGAGTCGGTGAAGCCTGAGGCGTTGCCGCCTGCGCCTGCGTCTTCTGAGTGGGCGGCGCCTGTGCGCGAACGAGACCAGTTGTGAGCAGGATCAGTGTGACAAGTCGAATCGGTTTCATTGTTCAACCTTGCGGCTATCTGTTTCCGCAGCTTCCTTCGGCAATTGCTGGGTTGACGGATATTACCGCATTTGTCGCCTGCCACCCCTAGAGTCCGGCGAGGTGGATCTGCTCAGCTGACATCAATGATGGCCTCTAAGAGCGCAGCGCGTTTTCTTTACGGGGCGCGTTATAAGACGGGGAAGAGTTATGCAGCTCGTGAGTCTGTGCCTTAATTAGTAGTGTCCGTTAGAACCTGTGGCCCAATGGCCACACCGTTAATCTTGCAGTATCATACCGTTAATGCAATCACTCCGTGTGCATCGAGAAACATGCCGCTGCGAAGTGTGTAGGAATAACCATCCATTTGAAATACCAGATGATCTTTACGAAGCTTTTGTTAAGGGCAACGTGGTGATATTCGCGGGAGCGGGTGTCAGCACAGAGAGCTCGCAAGTCTTCCCCTTTAAATTCCTCGATGAAATTCGGGACGAATTAGATGGCGGGGCTGCGGAGGGCAGCCTCTTTCCGGATGTAATGACATCTTACTGCACCAGACCAAACGGAAGGGCAAAACTTCTTAGGAAGATTAGAAAACGATTTGGTTACGTCCAGTCTTTTCCGCAGTTGTACCGGAGGGCAACGAGTTTCCATCGCGAGATCTCAACTATCCCATTCATCGACAGCATTGTCACAACAAACTGGGATACATATTTCGAGAGGGAATGTGGAGCGGTCCCCTTTGTTTCAGCAGAGGACTACGCGTTTGCAGAGATGCCTGGGCGCAAAGTCTTTAAAATACATGGTTCGATTGATAGTTACGGCTCAATTATAGCGACAAGGGAGGATTACGAGAGGTGCTATGAGTCACTCCGAACCGGACTATTGGGGAGTACGCTGAAGCTTTTTCTCGCCACCAAAACTGTGGTCTACATTGGATTCTCCTTTGCGGACGACGATTTTATTAGAATCTTTGACGCCCTGACCTCTGAAATGCGAGGCCTTCGACCGCACAGCTATATCGTTACCCTAGCTAAGGCCGAGCAGAATCGCCTTCAGGAAAAAGGACTCACTCCCATATACACAGACGGCACTTTCTTTATTTCCAAGATAAAGGAGCGCCTAGTTGCTGATGAACACATGCTTGACGATGGTCGACTAGATGGCGTCGAGAGGCTCTTAACTAGAGTGCTCAAAACACACCATGATGAATTATCTGAGATAAGTATTCGGAAGTATCCGGACAATATCTTTGGACTATGTTATCAAGATGGTTTGATTGACTGCCTGGAAAGAATACTAGTTCTCGCCAAGACGGGTGAATACTCCCTCCGCGATCGAGTACTGAAGGTCGCAAACACCTACGAATTTCAAATCCGTCCCCGGAAACTCAAGAACAGGCGATACCAAGATGTTGCCTATATCGACGGATACGTGAACGGCCTACTGCACCTTCTGGCGGACAACGACGTTCGCAAAGTCATTCCTATCTACTATGCGTTTGCCCAAAAGGCGCCAATTAGCAACCTAACGCGCTACATGCGCGCACTCAGAAAAAGCAATTTATCTTCTAGAGCTGAACACCGATGGGCTCTCCAAGCTGCGAGAAAGTTTCGGGATAACGAAGAGTATGTGTTCCACCACACTCCGTTCTTGTGTTAGCTTTCGTTGAAGCAGGTTTCTATGAAGGAAGATCAAATCCTGCAGAATTTCGCCCAAGCGTGTACGGACCGGGCGATGCGAGTTCTGGATTTGCTTCTACCCTCGCGTTTTCTTGACCCTGTGCGCGGGCGGCAAGTACACTAGATAATTCCGGATGGTGCCCGAACTGTGGCAGCCGGGCTTGACGGAGAAGACCCCAAAGCCAACGCGGCAGTTGGTGTGAACCGGCGGCAAAAAGCCGCCCGAGCGTTGCAGCCTGAGGTTTTCCCGGGCCGATGAAGATTCGACGAAGAAACAAGGGGGAATGCTTTGCCAAAGCGTACATATCAACCGCGGAAACGCCGCCGCGCCAAGACACACGGGTTTCGCGTGCGTATGAAGACCAAAGGCGGCCGCAAAGTGCTGGCGGCGCGCCGCAAGAAGGGCCGTCATCGCCTTACGCCAGAGTGATGGCGGTGGCCCCGCGACGGGCCAGAAGTTTCCTCGCGAAGCCAAGCTGGTGCGGAAAAGCGAGTTCGATCTCGTGTACCGCGCCGGCAAACGCCGCTCGAGTTCCCACTTCACTGTATTCGTTCGCGCCAGTGGACAGCCGATCAGCCGCTTCGGGTTCAGCATCAAGAAAGCTTTGGGCGGCGCGGTGGTGCGCAACCGCATGCGGCGGCGCCTGCGGGAAATCGTCCGCTGCCACCGGCAGGAGATAAGCTCGGGATGGGACATCGTGATTCATCCGAAACAGTCTGTTGCCACGGCGCCGATGCCGGCGTTGACGGCGGATTTGCTGCGGGTGCTGAAGGGGCTGTGAGATTTTCTCCCGACATGGAGCGGGAGGGGCAAGCCCCTCCCCTACAAATGCTTCGTATCAGAAGCAAGCGGAGTTTTGGTGTGCGAGCGGCGCTGTTTGCGCTTAGTTTTTACAAGGCCTACCTTTCGGTTCTGTTTGCGGGCACTTGCCGGTACCAGCCGACTTGCTCGCGTTATGCCTACGAAGCCATCGAACGATTTGGGGTGTTGCGCGGCGGGTGGCTGGGATTGAAGCGGCTGCTGCGGTGCCATCCTTTGTCAGGAAGATTCGGATACGACCCGGTTCCGGAGAAATGGGAAGAGATGCGAGCGAATTCCGACGTGATGGGTAAGACGCGCGAGGTGCGGCTGTGAGCACTCCGCCGATGAATCAGCTGCCTCCGCTGGGGAAATCGAAAGACAAATTCACGCCGGAGCTGCGCATCCTGGTGGCTTCGCTTTTGTCCATGGCGGTGATTTTGCTTTGGGCGAAGTATTTTGGGCCGAAGCCGCCGGTCACTCCTCCGCAGGAAAATAAGCCGGCGCAAGTTTCGACGGCAACCGCCGGAACCGCCGCCCCGACAACCACACCCAGCCCGGCGGCAACGCCAGCAAAGATTTCCGGGGCAACCACGCCAGCAGTCCCGCCGACGGCCGACTCGCAAGAGCGCACCATTGTCGTTGAAAACGATCTGTATCGCGTGGAGTTTTCCAATCGCGGCGCGGTGGTGAAAAGCTGGCAACTGAAGAATTACAAGGACGATTCGAAGCCGCAGAAGACACTGGACCTGGTGCACCCGCAGGCCGCGACCGAAACCGGCGGCTGGCCCTTCGCGCTGGTTTTTGACGATCCCCAACTGGGAACTTTGGCGAATTCCGGACTCTACAAAATTTCCAGCGATGCCAATTCGCTGGAGGCGCCGGCGGATCTTACCTTCACCTGGAGCGACGGCCACCTGCAGGTCACTAAGAAATTTCACTTCGATCATTCCTACACCGTGAACGTGGAAACGACCGTGACCAACAACGGCAACCACGTGATGGCCGGGTTGGCATGGCTGGGCGGCTTCGGCGATTTGACCGTGACGAATCCGATTCCGGTGGAGACGGTCTTCGTCTTCTACAGTGAAGGCGGAAAACTGGAAAGCATTGCGCATAAGAAGCTGGATGGCCCGGAGAAATGGGGCACCGTCTGGCAAGGCGGCAAGGAATTCACCGGGATTGAAGACCGTTACTTCACCGCCGCGTTTCTTCCTTCGCAGACCGAGCCGACGCCTCTGCAAACCCGCTATTGGAAGGTGTTCCACAACATCAAGGTGGATGGGAAAGACCAGTCCGAGCCGGTCCCAGAAATTGCCACAGCTACATCCGCGCAGAATATGGCTCTGCGCGTCTTCGTCGGCCCCAAAGATTACGACGATTTAAAGGCCATGCGCCCGCCGCTGCATTCGCTGGTGCAATTTGGCTACCTGGAATTCATCGCCGACCCGCTGTTTCACGGCCTGAAGTGGCTGCACAAATACGTTCCGAACTACGGATGGGCGATTGTGGTGCTCACCCTGGTGATCAACATGGTGCTCTTCCCGCTGCGCATTTCCAGCTATAAAACCACGCTGAAAATGCAGCGCGTTGCGCCGGAAATCAAGCAGATCCAGGAGCGGTATAAGAAGTACAAGATGAACGACCCGCGCAAGGCCGAGATGAATAAGGAAGTGATGGCCATCTACTCGCGCGAAGGAATTAATCCGATCGGCGGCTGCTTTCAGATGTTTTTGCAGATGCCAATCTGGTTTGGGCTGAACCGGGCGTTGAGTTACGCGATTGAATTGCGGCACACGAAGTGGCTGTGGATCACGGACCTGGCTTCGAAAGATCCTTACTATGTGCTTCCCGTGCTGGTGGGCATTACGATGTACCTGGTGTCCAAGATGACGCCGATGACGGCCACCGACCCGCAGCAGGCACAGATGATGAAAATCATGCCGCTCACTTTCTCGGTGATGTTCGTAGTTTTTCCGTTTTCGAGCGGCCTGGCGTTGTATATTTTGACCAGCAGCCTGGTGGGTATCGTCCAGCAGTGGTACCTGAACAGGTCGCATCCTCTTCCCGCCCCGGCCAAGCCAACGCGCGCCAAGAATTAAGGCCAGCCCGTTTGCCGCTAGGAATTGCTCCCGGCCAGACGGTTGTGTTGAGAACACTATGACGCAAGAACTGGTTCGCGAAGGGAAACTCGACCGCGCCGCTACCGCGGAAGCTCTGCGGGAGTTTCTCCAGAACATGCTGCGCGCCAGCCGCCTGGAGCTGCAGGTTTCCGTGCACGCGGCGGAGCCATCCGTCGGCGGAGAAGAAGGCGAAGCGGAAGTGTTCGCCGATCTCGACGGCAAGGACAAGGAAATTCTGCTGGCCCGCGGCGGAGAAGTGCTGAAGGCGCTGGAGCACCTGGCGTTTCGGGCGCTGCGGCTGGAGCCCGCGTTTCACGAGAAAATTCACCTGGATTGCGCGGGGTACCGGGCGCTGCGTTTCGAAGAGTTGCGGATGACCGCGCGGGTGGCGGCGGAACGCGTGCAGGCATCGCGGCAGCCGTTTCAATTGAATCCCATGTCGTCGCGCGAGCGACGCATCGTGCATTTGACGCTGAAAGATTTTCCCGGCGTGAGAACCGAGAGCATCGGCACGGGCGAGGAACGCCAGGTGGTGATTCACCCGGCGAAGAAATAAGCGAGAATCTTTTGGAGTGCGGGAGCTCTGCTCTCGCTTTTAGAGCGTCAAAATCGCTACAAATCGATCGCACGAGACAAATCTTAGTCCTCGAAAGCGGAGGCAGAGCCTCCGCACTCCAAATAAAACCTGCCTACTTTTTGACCCAGCCTTTGGATAACACCTCGCCATTGGCATCGAACCGCAAGCGGTATTCGAACGACGGCGGCCTGTCGCGGCGAATCTGCGGAAAGCGCACGTCCAGAAATTCGACTACGGCCTCGGCGCCTTCTTTGTGAAAACGGGTGACCGGAAAACGCGCGAACCAGAAAAATTCCTGGACTTCGGGCAAGGTGTGCGCCTTCGCGATAAAAGAATTCATTGGCGCATCCGGATAATACGTGTGCACGAGGGCCGAATTTGAGGCCGGATCGCCCGCTGCCCCAGAGTTGGAAATGAGCGAATCGCTGAGGTCCATGCGCACTTCATAAACCCCGCGCGGCCCCTGTATGAGCCCGTCCCAGTGCCAGAGGGAGGGCGGGAACGGAAGCGCGGCGATGGATTGGACCTCGATATTCTCCGATGCGGCAATTCTCTGGATGCGGCTCAGCGCTTGCTGGTGAGCCAAGGCCGCGGCACCCAGATAAACGACGGCCAGGACGAGACCCGCACGGTTCCACGTTACATACTGCAGTCGATGTCCCCATCCGCGCGCGGCTGGCAGCAGGAACAGCGCGGTGAAAAGCACAGTTGCCAGGACGATGGCGTTATTGGATACCGGAGCGCCGATCATTTCCGCGATGCGGGAAATGAGAAACGGAGCGGGCGTGAAAACCAGCCACATGATCAGGGCCCGACGGCGGCTGTGTTCGGGATCTTCGTAGGCCCAGGCCAGCAATTGCGGGATCAGAAGAATCGCCGTGAAACTGAAATCGAGGATGAAGAGGACGTCCCAGGCCGGGCGCGACCATTTGTAGGGGGACCATATCATGGTGCCGAAAGTTGTGACCAGGTCGAGAAAAATGTGGCTGAGAATGCCGGCGGCCCAGAGACCACAGAGCACAAGGTAGGAGGGCGACTCCCACTTGCGCCAGCGGCAAAGCGCGCGAGTGAGGGCGGCAAGCAGGAGGGTCCAGAGCGGCAAACACAGCAATGAGTGGGTGATGCTGCGGTGCCAGGTAACGATCAGCATCGGATTGGTGGAGATAAAATCGCGGAGAACGTCCGAGTCCGGGAAGATGGCGCCGAGCATGAGCGTCCAGGTGATGACGCGGCGCCTGTTGACGGAGACGGGAGGAAAGAGGTCCGCTCCGTTGAACGCTGCTTTTGCAAGGAGCGCGCCTGCGATTCCGTGGGTGATCGTGTCCATGAATTTGAAGTCGCCCCGGATTAAGTTACGGAGAGGAGCGAAGCGCCTTTAGGCAGCACTTTGCCGATTTTGGCGGCTGTGATCTGGTGGCGTTGCAGAGTTTCCATCGCGGCGTCGACCGCTTCGGGGGCGATTGCAACGAGTAGTCCGCCCGAGGTTTGCGGGTCGAAGAGCAAGGCGCGATTTTCTTCTGGAACGCTTGCTTCGAAGCTGACGCAGTCCCTCAGAAAATCGAGATTGTTATTCAGTCCGCCGGCAATCATGCCTTGGCGCGCGGCGTCGAAGGCGCCTGGAAGAACGGGAACGGCACTGTATTGAATTTCAATCGTTACCGAGGGAATCCCCTTCTCCGGGTCCCCCAACGCCATTTCACGAGCGTGGCCCAATATGCCAAATCCGGTGACGTCAGTGACCGCGTGAACTGCCTGGGCATTTGCCTTTGCAGCGACTTCATGGAGGGCCTCAGTCGCGGCTCGATTCAATTTAGACATGGAAGCAATCGCGGCATCCACACTGGCTTTACTCGCGCGCTCCCTTTTAAGCGCAGTGGAAATCAGGCCTGTGCCGACCGGCTTGGTCACCAGAATTACATCCTTCGGCTGCGCGCCGACATTTCTCCAGATTTTTTTTGGGTGGATGGTGCCCGTTACGGCGTAGCCAAACTGAATGTCGTCGTTGCGGATCGAATGGCCGCCGATGACCGTGCAGTTCGCCTCTTTCATCTTGTCGAGGCCGCCGCGGATAATCTGTTCGAGAATCGCGGGATCCCCTTTTTCTGGAAAGCCGACGATGGAGAGCGCGGAGATGGGTTTGCCGCCCATGGCGTAAATATCGCTGAGGGAGTTGGCGGCCGCGATCTGGCCAAAGGTAAATGGATCGTCGACAACGGGCGTGAAAAAATCCACGGTCTGCACCAGCGCGAGATCTTCGCTGATTAGATACACCCCTGCGTCGTCGTTGGTGCTGAAGCCAACGAGTACGTTCGGATCAGTCGGCAATGGTAGGCGCCGTAGTATTGAGTCCAGCGTCCCTGGACTTAGCTTGGCCGCTCAACCAGCTGCCTTGACCATGGCCGTAAGTTTCACGGAGTCGGTCAAGCCACACCTCACTGTGCTGCCGTTTGATTATAGCGAGCGCGCGAAATTTCTGCTGCCGATTGGTGGAACCTGGGATCGGGACGCGACTTGCGTGCGGGAATGGAAAGTGTTCTTATCTCGGGATGCCGTGGGACTTCTGGTTGATCTTTTTGTTTCTGAGCGTGGTGATTCCGTGGAGAGGCTACACCCGGCTGAAGAAGTTGCTGGCCCTGCCGACGGTTGATACCAGGGAGAAGTTGACGATCTATGCGGTTACGATTGCCTTTCAGTGGGTGTTGCTTGGAGTGGTGGCATGGCGTTCGATCGCACGAGGAATGACCCTGCAGGATTTGGGGCTCGGTTCGCGAGGCTGGATTGGGATCGTAGCTGGCGGCCTATTCGGAGCAGTCTTGGTCGGAGGGTTGCAGTGGTTGAATTTGAGGCGAATTGGAAAGATGGAGGGGGAAGCGCCGGACCTTCTGCGAAAACTGGCAAATCGGATTTTACCGGTTAATCTGCTTGAGTATTTGCCTTATGCGGCTTTGGCTATCACAGCCGGAGTTTGCGAGGAGTTTGTATACCGGGGCTTTGCGATTGCTGCGATTTCCAAAGCTGGCGCGCCGCTTCCGTTGGTGGTGATCGTGCCATCGGTGCTTTTTGGTCTGGCGCATGCCTATCAAGGGCGTGGTGGAATTATCAGCACGGGAATCTTTGGGGTGCTGTTGGCAATTGGCAGGCTGGCGTTTGGCAGCCTTGTGCCGGTGATGATGTGGCATGCTGGACTGGACCTGGCTGCGGGCGTTGCCGCGCCTAAGTATCTGTTGAAACAGACGAGTTCGAGCTAGTTCCTGAAATCGGAATTATCACAGGATGTTAACTACTATGATAACAGATGTTGCGAAGCCGATACCTGAAGAAACGGTGCGGCGAGCCTTGGGCGAATTTCAAATCTCCGCGGATCCAAATCAAATTGTTTTGATTCAACAATATATAGGGACACTGCTACGCTGGAATGAGAAGTTGAATCTGACGGCAATCCGTGACCCACTAGAGATACTATATCGTCATTTTTGCGAATCTATGTTTGCGGCCGGTGCAATTCCTGTGGATAAGGGTCGTTTGGCGGATATCGGCTCCGGGCCGGGATTTCCCGGAATTCCGTTAAAAATAGCTCGCCCCGAAGTGGAGCTTTGTTTAGTGGAATCGAACATCAAAAAGGGCACTTTTCTTGCGGAGGTTGTCCGCGAACTCCAACTCACCAACACGCGGGTGCTGATCAGCCGCTACGAAGAGTTGGGCGAGGAGATCTCGCCACTGGATTACGTTTGCTCGCGGGCGGTTGGAGAATTCGGTCCATTTCTGAAGTGGGCGGGGTCTGAAAAGGTGCAGGCGCGGCAAGTAATATTGTGGATAGGTGGGAGAGACTTAGAAGAAGTGCAGAAAATTGAGAATTGGGATTGGCGAGAACCAATTTTGATACCAAAATCACTACAGAGATATCTATTGGTCGGAAAAAAGCAAGAAATGTCGGCGTGACGACAAAACTCGCAATTTTCTAACATTCTGGAATTCCCTGCTCTTTTTGGCTGTTAGGAAGCTGAAAATTGTTCTGGCTTGGGGAGGAGTTAGCGTTCCACGTGGAACATTTCGATGTAGCGTGGCCCGCGTATAGGGCTTAGCGAAATTGATCGTTGCGTGTGTGGGATCCCCCCAGGAGAGCCAGAAGCGGCGGAAGAACGTAGTGGTTGCCTTCAGCATTTGGCTTTGATCAGAGTCTGGTGGGTTGTTGAGCCGAACTCTCCTGCAACAATAAGGGGTAGCTGAAAGGGGAGAATGTTCCACGTGGAACGTTTTTGCAGGTTCGAGCTAGACGCGTCTGGAGTGGAGAGTGAGTGTGGGAAGCGGCCTGGTGAACCAGTTTCGTTCTTAGAATTCCTCGAAGTCGAGTGTTCCACGTGGAACTATTTCTTGCCGAGGAGAAATCCTCAGTCCAATCTATGTTCCACGTGAAACATCTTGCAACTGTAGTAAGATTTTGATACGTTCCGCTCGTTTGGGGGATTCATTTGGCTCGAATTATTGCCGTTGCCAATCAAAAAGGCGGAGTAGGCAAGACAACCACGGCCGTAAACTTGGCCGCGTGCCTTGCCACTGCGGAGCAGCCCACATTGCTGGTGGATTGCGATTCCCAGGCGAACGCTTCTGCCGCAATTGGGTTCCAGAAGGATCCGTCCCGAAGAACGCTTTATCACGCACTCATCCTGAATGAGCCATTTGAGAGGCTCGTTCAAAAGTCCCAAGTGGAGAAACTTGACGTACTCCCCGCCGACAAGAATTTGGCTGGAGCCGCAGTTGAACTGGTTTCCGCCGAAAATCGCGAATACAAGCTACAGGCGTATCTTCAGCCCTTACGAGAAAAATACAATTTCATCATTCTGGATTGTCCACCTGCGCTCGACCTGCTGACTTTGAACGCTCTCGTAGCCGCGGATGCTGTCCTAGTTCCGATTCAATGCGAGTATCTGGCTTTAGAGGGAGTCTCGGAGCTTTTGGACACCTTGATGCGGATCCGACGCACCCTGAATCCCAGCTTAGAGGTGGAAGGCATTCTCTTGACGATGTACGACGAGCGGACTAGCCTTTCCCGCCAGGTAGCGACGGACTTGCGCAGTTTCTTTGGAACTCAGATCTTTCAGAGCCTGATTCCTCGAAATGTTCGGCTCGCAGAGGCTCCAAGTTTCGGTAAACCTATTATTTTCTATGATATACACAGTAAGGGCGCCGAGGGGTACACCCAGCTTGCACAGGAGGTAATTGCCAATGCCGAGAAACGCCTTGGGACGGGGGCTCGGAGCGCTCATTCGGGAGCCTGAGCCGCAAACTCCGGTTGCTCCACCACCAACCAGCACAGGAACGCCGACGGGTTCGCACCCGGCTGCCTCCGCGGGTGCAGCTGCCGCAGCTGCCGCAGCTGCGCCGGCTTTGAGTCCGGCGAATGCCGGACAGTTGCAGATTGACATCGACCTAATCGAGCCGAGTCCGTATCAGCCTCGCACGCGATTCCGCGAAGAGGCACTTGATGAACTGGCCCGCTCCATCCAAGCCAGCGGAATTATTCAGCCAATAGTGGTGCGTCCGGTTGGAAATCGCTATCAGTTGATTGCCGGTGAGCGCCGTTGGAGGGCTGCTCAACGCGCGGGGTTGACCAAGGTTTCGTCCATCGTACGGCAAGTGCCGGACGAACTGGCGCTGGAAATGACGCTGGTAGAGAACATACAGCGTGAAGACCTGAACGCTATCGAAGCCGCAAGGGCGTTTGAGCGTTTGATGGATGAATTTCAATTGACGCAAGAGTCGGTGGCGGAACGCACGGGAAAAGACCGCGCTACAGTCGCAAATGCGGTTCGCCTGCTGAAACTGGAGCCTACGATTCAGGATTGGATTGAAGAGGGGCGATTGACCGCGGGGCACGGGCGGGCCTTGCTGGGAGTGGCGGAGCCGGCGCTGCGGATGCGTTACGCAAAGCGCGCGGCGCGCGGAGGTTTGACGGTCCGGCAAATCGAACGACTCGGCTCACGGCGAGCCAGAAGCGCTCGAGCGGCCGCGGAGCCGGCACAGGATCCAAATATCCGGGAAGCGTTGGATGAGCTGCAACGGCACCTGGGAACGAAAGTTCATCTGCGAGAGAAGACGCGGATTCGCCCGGGGCAATTGGTGCTGGAGTTTTACGATCAGGCGCAACTGATGGGGATTTACGACCGGCTGATGAAGTAACGGTCGAGCGCGAAATTCTAACTGGACATTCGTTCAGGGATTTCATTCGACAACTCACTTGAGAGGCGGCGTTGACTTCCGAACGCCTGCGGCTACATTGGTAAAGTAGACTTCCGAAGCGTCACTTCGGGAGCATGGTTTGGGGGAATTTCAATGGCTTGGAAGTGGCCCAGTTCATCGAAGAATGGCAGCAGCGAAGAGTGGACAGGATTTATCGATCAAGGTGTATCTCTCGAAGGCACCTTGACGCTTACCGGAACCTTCCGTATTGACGGGCACGTGAAGGGCAACATCATTTCGGAGCAGACGGTCATCCTGGGAGAAAACGCCAAGGTGGAAGGACAGATCGAGGGGAACCGGGTGGTAATCTCGGGACACTTCGACGGAGTGATTTTCGCGCGCGGACGCGTCGAGATTCAACCGAAGGGCGTGGTCACGGGAGAAGTTCATTCGCCATGCCTGGTGATTGACCCCGGTGGGATTTTTGACGGTCGCTGCCACATGCTGGCGGCGTCCGACGCGTCGGCGGGAGTCACCATTCCGATTCGAGCCGTTGGACAGGCTTGAGGTCACGAATTGAAACAGGCGTTGATAAATAACCGTTAATTCTATCAATAAAGGTTAGCGAGCGGTTTAGTCTGAACTCACTTCAATTTGCTCCTCCTGAGTTGACAGCTCTCTTTCCCACCACTATCTTTCCCTTGCGCGTCTCGAAAGGCATTTGAAAATGAAGATTCTTGTGATTGGCGGCGGCGGGCGTGAGCATGCACTGGTTTGGAAACTGGGGCAAGGCGCTGGCTTGGAGAAGATCTGGTGTGCGCCGGGAAACGGCGGGATCGCGGGGGAAGCGGAGTGTGTCGCGACGGGTGCGGGGGATGTCGCGGGATTGGTTGCCCTTGCGGAAAGAACTAAACCGGATATGACCGTGGTCGGCCCTGAGCTGCCGCTGGTGAATGGATTGGTGGACGCGTTTGGGGAGCGGAACTGGCCGGTGGTTGGGCCGGACAAGAAGGCTGCGCAACTGGAAGGCAGCAAGATCTTCGCGAAGGAATTCCTGCAGCGGCACAATATTCCGACGGCGGAGCTGTATGGCGCGCACGATTCGGCAGGCGGGGCATATGGGGCGCTGTGCGCGGTGGATTGGCCGGTGGTGATCAAGGCGGATGGATTGTGCGCGGGGAAAGGCGTTTTTGTAGCGCCGAATCCGGATGCGGCAACGGACTTTATTGAGCGGGTGATGGAGAAGAATGAGTTGGGCGACGGCGGAAAGCGCGTGATGCTGGAGGAAGCGCTGGAGGGCGAGGAGCTTTCGTTTATTTTGCTGACGGACGGAGAGCGATACGCACCGCTGGTGCCGACGCGCGACCACAAACGGGCTTTCGACAACAACGAAGGGCCGAACACAGGCGGCATGGGCGCGTATTCTTCGGACGAACTTTTGCCCGGGGACTTGCGGCGAACGATTGAAAAAACGATTGTGGAGCCGACGATGAAGGGATTGGCGGCGGACGGGATTCGCTACCAGGGGTTTCTGTACGTTGGATTGATGTTGACGAAGAACGGACCAAAGGTGCTGGAGTTCAACTGCCGGCTGGGCGATCCGGAAACGCAGGCGATTCTGGCACGAGTGGATTTTGATCTGGCTGAAGTGCTGGCGGATGCGGCAGGCGGAAACCTGAAACCGGAGAAACTAAAGTGGAAGCCTGGAGCGAGCGCCTGTGTGGTGATGGCATCCGGGGGATATCCCGGGAAGTTTGAAACCGGGAAAGAGATTCGCGGATTGGCGGAGGCGGGGCGGGTTGCGGATGTGAAAGTGTTGCATGCCGGAACGAAGAAGGCGGGCGATGCGATTGTGACCAGCGGCGGCCGGGTGCTCGGGGTGACCGCCGTGGGAGACACGCTCAGCGCCGCGCTGCAAAAGGCGTATGAAGGAGTGGGAAAAATTCAGTTTGAGGGGATGCACTATCGCAAGGATATTGGAAAACCGCAGCGGCAAAGCTCGGCGGCGGGGGACTGAGCGATGGCCAGGGTGATTCATTTATTTCGAGCGCCGAGGCGTCGGGCGCCGATGGAAGAGTTGCCGGAAGCGCACGCGGTGGAGGATGTGGGACTCGAAGGATGCGCTCACTCGCGGCCGCAGGGAAAGCGGCAGGTATTGCTGATGGATCGGGAGACGTTGGATGCTTTCGAATTGACGCCGGGAATTGTGCGGGAGAACGTGACGACGGAAGGTTTGGAAGTGAATGCGTTGACGATCGGACAGCGGCTACAGGTTGGTGGAGCGGAATTGCAGGTGAGCGCGGTGTGCGATCCATGCGAGCAGATTGAGGCGCTGCGGCCGGGGCTGCAGGCGGAGATGCAGGGGCGGCGTGGGATGCTGTGCAAGGTGGTTCGGGGTGGGACTTTGCGGCGCGGGGATGGAATTGTGGTGATTCAGATGGCTGGGAAATAATTGGGGTGGCCCGCCTCAGAAGGGGGCCCTACGAACCCAGACTAAACGTCAGGGCTTGGGCTTT
>DATLVJ010000125.1:0-14013 GCA_035577585.1 Candidatus Limnocylindrales bacterium | reverse complement strand
TTGTCTGGCATGTCGAACGTCTTCCAGATAATCGCTCCGGTCTTTTCATTCAGCGCCACCATGCTTCCGCGAAAGCTGCAGCACGGATACGCCGGGTCCAGCGCCAAGGTTTCTTCGTTCGACGACACGCCGATATAAACGATCCCGTCGAAAATAACCGGCGATCCAGTGATGATTGCCGCCGGATGAGGATCCACCTGCGTCATCCACCGGATTGTCCCTGATTGGCGGTCCACTGCGATCACATTTGCGCCTTTGTGAACCAGCTTGGAGCTCTCAATGTCCCCGATAATCACTTGGTTGCCGTCTACCGCGGGACTCACGCGAGAAATCGCTCCCTCAACGCCGTCGTAATCGGAGATCTTGTGCGACCAGATCAGCCGGCCGCTCTCTTTCTCCACCGCGTAAAGATTGCCGCTCCAATCGGGAAAGTACACCGCGTTGCCATCCACCGTCGGCGTCGCGGAAACATCGGCGCCCGTTGTGAACACCCATTTCGGCTTTAACCCGCTGACGTTGGTGGGACTGATGGTATGCTCTGCCGGCTGGCTCCAACTATTATTCAGATTCTGTCCGGCGATTCGCCATTGTCCCGGCGGAGCATCATCGGACTGGCCTCGCGCGCTGAGCCCCGAGACCAACAAAAGTGCGGCCGCCAACACCGTTTTTGACAACGACACGCTTCGATTTGTCCTTGACATCTTTTCTTTCTCCTTGTGTTCGATCCTGCGATTGCATTCGCCTGGCTGCTTCGCCACGCGTTCGAACACACCCATTCGTCCTGCCGCCGTCGGATCACTTTTCGCTTCAGCGAATAGTTCCGGACGCGGCCCACTCTTTGACCGTCATCGAAGCCAACTGCGTGCTGGAGGGTTTTGACTCTTCAGGCTGGATTCAGAATCATTTCAACAATCTTCCTCAACACGTCACACAAACTGTTAGATGGATTCCTCAATATCGGGTTCCAGAATCCTGTGTAAACAATTTGTAACGGCAAATCGCGCTCGTATTACGCGCATCGCGCCAATTTTTTTCTCTTCTCTGTCATCCTAAGCGCAGCGGCCCGACATCTTCCTTCACGCCACACTTTGCCTGTCTTGAGCGAATCTGAACGGTAAAGGCTGGAACCCCAACAAGAAAAATCCCAAGCACCGGAGGTGCCACACACAAGCGGCTCGCAACGCCGAACATTGACAGTTCTCAGTTCGTTATGCCTAATGGAACGTGCTCAACAACTTGTTGTCGATCGATTTCGCCGGCTCAAGTTTTGCTTGCGACACTGAATGAGGGAAAATGGCCACTCCTGTCCGCTATCAGATTCGCTTTGAAAAGGACGGCGCGAGCGTCAAGGCAAGCTACGACTTGCAGGTGCCCGTTGGCGGACTGGCCCTCATCGCGAGTTTCTCATTGGGCGTGGACGGCAAAGAGCTGATCGATCAAACCCATTGGATTCCCGGGCAAGTGCTCTACAACGGGGCTCAGTTCGCTACACTCGACCACCCCGACAAAGACGTCACGGTCTCTTTTTCCATTTCGAGCAGCGAAGGCTGGACCGCCGCGGACAGTAATATCTTGCGAGGTGACAAGCGCTTTGATGACGTTTCTTTCAGTAACTCGTAGCCATCATTCAAGCGGTATGTAATAGCCGGAACTCCCCCTCCTCCCTGTTTTTCGTAAGTGACCGGAAAAATGGAATTGAACTCCTTTGCCTTCTATCAATTTTGAACTGATGGGAACACCGGACTTAACTGAGGAGAATTTTCGCCCGAGAAGCGGCGGCGTGTGTAGAGAGCCCAATCCCCGCGCGAACCCTTCGCACAAGCCACTCAGGGCATGCATCGCCCGTTCTTTCGCGTTAGTAACAACTAGGCAATAAAATTCTGTAGTATTGGGACGATTTTGCGCTGAAAAAGTAACCGGCGCGGATCGGAACTTGAAAGTCAAAAGTTAAAGGTCCAATATCCAAAAAAAGTGAATAGCTGAAGCAACCCCAAGACCCGGGCACCATAAACCGGAACCCGGGCCACTCTGCGGAGTTGTTTTCCCGCGTCAGGAGCGGGCGTTCTTGATGTCTTCGCGCGCGCTCTTCTCGGCGTTCCGCGCCTCGCCCCTGGCATTCACATCCGGCTTCAGAGCGAGGATGGCTTTCTCCAAACTAAGGGCTTTCGGGGGCGCCTGGCACGACTTGATATCACCGCTGGGGCGCACCGCGGTCATATTCCATTTCAGGCAGTTGAATTTGATCTGCAGGGTGCCGCTGGCGTGAAGCGAAGCAACGCAATCGTCCAAGGTCTTGAAGAGGGTGCAAGCGTCCTTCAGCGTGGTACGCGCGGGCAGCAGCGCCTGCAACTGCAGCGCCAGCGTCTTTTCCTCCGCGCTGTTCGCCGTAAGCTCCTGGCTGGCGGTCGGTTTCTTGATCCACTTCATGGGATTGTAGGAACGCGCGGCCACGTTAACGGCGCCGAGCAGAATCGCGGCTCCGGCCGCACCAAGAACGAGACTTTTGTATTTCATACTGTGACCTTTCCTGGGGGTGGGCGCTGGGTTGACTGTAGTAGGCCACGCTGTGTCGTGCGCTTCGAGGCTCGGCAGGTACGGTACTCCCCGTATCCGTTACTCTGACCTTCCGGCCAGTCAGCGAAAACAGATACGCCCATCGCCATCGAAGCCAGACAGGCCAAGATTATGCGGATCGACTAGCCAGCCTGATCTTGGAAATCAGAGGCACAGCGCCGCGGCCTTCTGTTTACGGTGCGACGCTCAGTGAATTGAGAAGCTTGTTGCCACTACTGTCTAGGTCCCGATCAACGCCGTAACCGGGAAAGTGGCCACTAGGATCAAGATGTCCGGTTATCTTTCCCTTCAGCCCTTCGCCGCCGATGCTGATTGACCGAAAGACTTCACGCCCGCCACCTCATCAGTCATCACGTCGAAGACGGTATAAAGCCTTGTCATTTGCATTAAGTCAGCGACCTTATTGGAGAGGTTGAGAAGTTTCAGTTCTCCCCCCTGTTTCCGCGCGCTCGTAGAGGCACCGACCAAAGCACCCATCCCCATGCTGTCTATGTAATTGACAGCTCCAAGATTGAGTAAAATCTGTTTCTGCCCCTTCTTCAAAAGGCCAGAAACCACTTCGTGCAATGCGGCGCTCTCTTCACCGAATACGATATTCCCCGTGATGTCCACAATCGCAACGTCACCGACTTGCCGGACGTTTGTCGTAATGTTCATTTGCAACCTCCTGATTCCGCCCCTTGAGCGAGTAGTTCACCTCCGCATCAGACCACGTTCGGCTGTTCTCCGCAATGCCTCTGAGTCGGGCAGACTCCTGTTTAACGCGCTAGGCGGGCAAGCGGGACTTGTGAACGACCCGTCCCGCTATTTCGGCGGCGGGCGGCTTTGTCGGCATTTGAAATGCTTGGATGAATGTAACTTACTAAGATTCCACCATGGCGCTCATTGGTATGCCGTCATACCTTCTTATAGCCCTCCACGTGACCGGGTGATCTTTAAGCCGCACCCCGACCCAATATCGGTCGCTCGTTATCTTTTGACAATAGATGACGTTCCCGCTCGCTGTTTCTTCTTTAAACGGAGTGAGCGTTATCTCGTCACCGGGCTGCCGGACGTATTTGGAGAATACGCGAGCCCCGTGCGCACTGATGTTATCGGTGTAGGTCCACTCTGCTCCATCGGTATTCGTGCGTCCTAAGTCCGCAAGCGACACTACAACAATGATAGGAAGCCGCTTTTCCTTTCTGCCGATCAGCGTGTTGTCCTGAAGCATGACCTACGTCCAGTCTGGCGGATGCATTTTGATTGGCTCGCTGATCATTCCTGGGTGTGTTACGGAATTCGATCCCTTCGCAGTCCCCTGGAATCCTCTTCAGCTATGCCGCGCCTCACGTGGATACCATTCGTCCCGGCCTGTAGCAATCCAGTAAAGACCTTAGTACGTTTCTGGCTACCGAGTTTGCCGCCGACTCAACTCAGCGCCCGATTAACGCTGCGCTTACCGGACAAGTGGGTACTAGCCTCCGCAAGGTGTCTGGCCCATTCCCATTGGAGTAGCTGGCAGGCGGTCAGGGCCATCCGCAATCTGAATTGATGAAGTAGTTCAATCCCAAGATAAGGAAAGTGGTCGGGGCGAAAGGATTTGAACCTTCGACCTCCTGGTCCCGAACCAGGAAATAATTCAACCTAAGTCGCTGTCCTGGCGTCACTTATCGGTTTCCGGACCGCTCTCAGATAGACAAGTTTGGACAAGTGCGTTTCAGGCTTTAGTAGCGGAGAAGTTCACAGGGTGCGCCAGCCGCCCGATTACTGGAATGATCGCAACAGAGCAAAGATCCCGCTCAGGACAAACGCACCACCAACCCAAGGGGCTCCTTTCCTCCACACTCTCAATGTAGATTCGGGAACACTGCTCGGGTCTACTTGATGTCTCTTGCTCCATTGGACGAACGCTTCTGGTTTGATGAGAATTGAGAAACCAACTACGAGGCAAAACACCCCTGCGAGGAACGGAACGAGCGTTGGATATTTGCTAAAAGCCAAAGCGGAGGCTTTCACTCCCTACCCCTTCCAGATGAACCAAATGAAATAAATTCCTATCGCGGCCAGGCCGAGACCAGCCAACCGACTCTGAAGTTCGAGCCCCGACTCAATTGTCGAATTAAATATATCCGACCAAGCTCCCATCCCACCGATCCAGGCGAGAAATCGTCTGTGTCTTCCCGGCGTCACTAGCATCAGGATTCCATGGAGCACGGCGATGCTGCCTCCGAGAGAGAAAGCGATGACGATGAAATAACGACCCATGAAGAATTCCCCCTTCCTTATTATTACTTAATGGGTCCGCAGTAGGAACCGCTGCCGCCGACCGTATAGCCGGGTGCCCCACCCTTGAAGTTTAAGGGTGGGTCTTGGCCTTTTCTCGCTTCATGACAACACTGAAGACCGGGGACGGCCGAAAAGTTTTCTTAGATTTCACCAGCTCGATAAATTTGAGGAGAACTTCCCATTTGCCCCCGATTTCCCGTCCCCGATTTCCGCGAGTCTTCTTGCATCGAGCGGGGACCGGGGCTAGGATCACGGGATGGCCGAGGCGAAGGAATCTGAACTCGAGAAGCAGGCGCCTGCCGTGGATGACGAAGACCAGGCGACCCTCGCTGCTATTGATGAGGGCATCCGGGACGCCAAAGCCGGGCGCACTACACCCCTTGACCAAGTTCGCAAGCTCCTGCCCCGACGGATTACCGGCTCCTCTTCACCCAAAGAGCGTTAACGGATCTTGCTGAACTCATCAGCCAGACAAACGCCGGAGGCGTGGCAGAAGTTAGCCCAGCCCGTAAGGGCTGGGAACGAAAGTCAGGATAAGCTCGAGCGCCGTAGGCGCGGCACCTAGCCAAAAACAAATTTTCGCGGAAATTCACCCGACATGAGCATCCGGCGGTCTTTGGTTCTGAATACTACGTGGATTACGTTTTGCGCGTACGTATGGGACACGTGTGTCGCGCCCCCGGCGCTTGACATCTTTATACGCTACCTACCCAGCGCTGACGCGCTGGGCTAGATTATGCCGCGCCTCTGGCGCTGGAGAGGTGCTATGGGGAAGATCTCAGCTAGCGTCTGAAGCGGAGGGAGAGGATGCCGCACCGGCACCTTTTCTGAATCTCGACGAACGCCGGAGGCGTGCCAGAACTTAGCCCAGCCCGTGAGGGCTGGGTACGGATGTCGAGATAGTCCCAAGCGCCGGAGGCGCGGCACCTAGCCAAAAACAAACGTTGGATCGTATTCCATCCCGTGTTTTTTCAACAATGCGAGAAATTCCGCATCGAAGTTCATCCTTCTGTGGTGCGCTTCCTGATTCTGAATGTAACGAATGACTGTGGGAGCAACCGAGCTGCTGACGCTGAAGGCCCCATAGCCCTGTTGCCACGTGAACTTGTGGCCTTCCTCACTCGCCCATCGCGAGGAATTCGACTTGATGGCGAGAACCGCCTTGGCCAGCGCCAAAGTTGGGGGAATTCGAAGGAGCAAATGGATGTGATCTTCCATCCCTCCCACGGCTAGAACAAGAATGTCTAATTTTTTGCAAATACCCGTTGCGTAGGCCCACATTTGCGGCCGAAATTCATTCGGCATGAGTTTGCGGCGATCTTTAGTGCTGAATACTACGTGAATTACGTTTTGCGCATACGTGTGGGACACGTGTCGCGCCTCCGGCGCTTAATTACCTTATACACTATTTACCCAGCGCTTACCCTTCGACTCCGCTCAGGGCAGGCGCGCTGGGCTAATTTATGCCGCGCCTCCGGCGCTACGGAGACGCTACGGAAAGGCCATGCCAATCCGAACTATAGGCTGTGGACTGTCCGCTTCTTCCACCCTCTTCTGTTACATTATTCATGCAGCCGCATCAAATTAGCCGCATCCCGCCGACACGGAAAGGTCCTTATGCAAACAGCCTCCATCCAATGGATCGGCCAGCAGAAATTCCTCGCCGTCAGCCCCTCGGGCCATGCGGTCCCGTTCGATTCCGACCGCGAATCCAACAAGGCTCCCGGCGCCATGGAGATGGTGCTGATGGCGCTCGGCGCCTGCACCGCCACGGACATGGTCCTGATCCTCGAAAAAAAGCGCCAGAAACTTGAGTCGCTCGAAGTCCTCTGCTCCGGCGAACGCGCCGCCGAGCCGCCCACCGTCTGGACCAAGCTGGAAGTATTGTTCCGCCTGCGCGGCACGCTCGATGAAGCCGCCGTGAAACACGCCATGTCTCTCACCGAGGAAAAATACTGCTCCGTCGCCGCCATGCTCAAGAAAACCGCCGCCTTCACCTGGCGCTACGAAATTCTTCCCCCCGCGGCCCCCGGCGCAAAATGACCAAGCCACGCGCCATCACCCCAAAAATCCGTCCGCGCTTGTTTCCCACAAACCCCATCCTTTACAATCAATCTTTCCCGCTTGCTGCCAGTTTTCCGCAAGGAGAGACATGCCTCGCCGCATCGCCGCAAAAATCACGGGTGTAGCCGGTTACGTTCCCCCGCGCCTCCTGACCAACGCCGATCTTGAAAAAATGGTGGACACCACCAACGATTGGATCATGGAACGTGTCGGCATCCGCGAACGCCACCTGGCCGACAAAGGCGTCGCCGCCAGCGACCTGGCCGTCGAAGCCGTGAAAAAGCTCCAGTGCAAGCATCCCTTCGATCTTCAATCCGTGGACCTCATCGTCGTTGGCACCGTCACCCCGGACATGATGTATCCCTCCACCGCCTGCCTGGTGCAGCACAAACTGGGCATGACCAACACGTGGGGCTTCGACGTTTCCGCCGGCTGCTCCGGATTTCTCTATTCGCTCAACGTCGGCACCAAGTTCATCGAATCCGGCCAATACAAAAAAGTTCTGGTGATCGGCTCGGACGTCAACTCTTCCATGACCGACTTCACCGATCGCGCCGTCTGCATCATCTTCGGCGACGGCGCCGGAGCCGTGCTGCTGGAACCCGCCGCCGAGGGCGAACCCGGCATCATCGATCACGTCGCGCAGATCGAAGGCATGGGCGGCCAGTTTCTCTACATGCCCGGAGGCGGCAGCCTGAACCCCGCTTCGCATGAAACCGTGGACAAGAAAATGCACTACATCCACCAGGACGGCAAAAACGTTTTCAAATACGCGGTAAAGAAAATGGCGGAAATGACCGAGCGCGTCCTCGAAAAAAACGGCCTCACCGGCAAGGACGTGGACTGCTTCATCGCCCACCAGGCCAACCGCCGCATCATCACCGCCACCGCCGAACGCCTGGGCATGCCGCTGGACAAAGTGATTATCAACATCGAAAACTACGGCAACACCACGGCCGGTACGATCCCCCTCGCCATGCAGACCGCCCTCGACGAAAAGAAACTCAAAAAGGGCGACCTGGTCCTCCTCGCCGCCGTCGGCGCAGGCTTCACCTCCGGCGCCACGCTGGTCCGCTGGGCGTACTAGTCCCTTTGGCTAAAATTCCTTGTTGAAAAATTTGGGGAGAATTATATGGAACGGATCGAAGCAGCCTGGATCAGATTCGCTTCCAGCCGCCGGTCAATGTGCACCGCGGCAATCCGCGCGCACAGCATGCGCTCTTTTTCGGCCCACCCGGCCAGCATCGGCGAGAAGCTCGCGAAGATTTTCTCGGCTTGTTGAATCACCGAGTAATAAGCCTTCACCATGCCCAACCCGCTTTTGGTCTCTTTCAATTCAGGAGTCAGCGTCAACAGGCTGGCAAACTTCTCAAAGTCGTTCCCGCAGATGGACTCGTCCTGCACCTGCGCCGCTTCCAGCACCCGGCTGGAGATCGGCATGCTGGCCATCCCGGTGAACACGGCGCGCCAGTAGTACAGGGCGAACTGCCCCATGGCCACGACCGCGATCGATAATAGAGCTGCGGAGAACATCATTTCCCTCACCCACTATTATTCCCGCCCCGCCCTGTTACCCCAATAGCTCTCGAGTACTACAGGCATAGTCCTTCCGGCAGCCGGAATCCAACCCTTGCTCCGGGGCCCCTCCTATCCTATTCTTATACAAGCAGTTAGAGGGGCCTCCATGAACATGAAATTGGTAGTTTCCTGCCTCATTTTTGCCTCCCTTCTGGGAGCACTCTTGGTGGCCGCCTCCGGCAGACCCGCCGCTGAGACATTAAAGGAAGCCGACCGCGCCGCCATCGTTGCGGTGCTGACCAGCCAGCAGAACGACTGGAACAAGGGCGATATCCGCGGCTTCATGGCCGGCTACTGGAACTCCCCGGAACTGACGTTTGCGGGGACGCGCGGCTTTACGCGCGGGTGGCGACCCGTGATGGCGCGCTACGAAAAGAACTACGCCGACAAAGCGGCGATGGGCACGCTGGATTTTCAGGAACTCGAACTGCGCTCCCTCGGGCCGGACTCCGCGCTGGTCCTTGGAAAGTGGCACCTGCAACGGCAGGCCGGCGACGTCGGCGGAATCTTTACATTGGTTTTGCAGAGGTTCCCCGAAGGCTGGCGGATCGTTCACGACCACACCACGCAGAGCCCGCCCGAAACAAAGTAGCGTACGCAGCCGCGGAATGTAGCTCAGGCCTTCGAGGCCTAAGGGGTTTCGTGCCCACTACGCGCGATTTTGCCGGCGCCGGGTAAATCCTCACCCCTGAGGAGTGAACTACAGAATTTCGAGAATTTCTTCGTAGCGCTTGAACGGCGGAATCAAATACGCGCCGGCCAGTTCCGTGCGCGCCCACGCCAGCATTTCGCGCGCGACTTCAAATCCGCGATCGCGCGCCGCCGCGCCTGCCGCTTCCATGGATTTCAGCAGCGTTTCGGGAATCACTATGCCGGGTACTTCGTTGTTGAGCCGCAGAGCCTGCTTGTAACTGTTCAGCGGCCAGATGCCGATAAGCACCGGGATTGGCACCTTGCCGCCGAGTTTTTTCAGGAACGCGTGCCAGTGCTCGGGATCGAAAAGCGGTTGGGTCATGGCGAAGTGCGCCCCGGCTTCGACCTTGGCGTGGAAGCGGGCGATTTCCACGTCCAGATCATCCGATACCGGATTCACGGCGACCCCGATCGTGAAATTGGTTTGGCCGCCGAGCGTTTTTCCCGCCCAGTCCGTGCCTTGATTCAGGCGGTGAAGAATCTTCACCAGGCCGACCGAATCCACTTCGTAAACGCCGCTGGTTTCCGGATAGTCGCCGACCGACGGCGGATCACCGGTAATCGCAAGAACGTTGCGAACGCCGCCGACCGTCCATGCACCCAGCAGCATGGCCTGCAGCCCAATAATATTTTGATCGCGCGTCGTAAGGTGCGGCACCGTTTCGACGCCGCGCCCTTCCAGTGCGCCGGCCACCACCATCGCGTCCATCCCGACGCGAGCCATGGCGCCGCTGTTGATATCGATGGCGTCCACCTTCTTTGAAGCCATCACGCGGTCCACTTGTTCGTAGATACGATCGAGCGCGATGCCTTTCGGCGGATCGATTTCCACGCACACGGTGAACTCTTTTCTCTGCAGCCGCTTCCAGAACTTGCTTTCGGGATCGCGCTCCTGCACTGGGGCGGCGGGCTGAGCCGCGGCCACAACGGTCACCGAAGCATGCGTCTTTGCCGGACGCAAAGATTTCACCGCGTCGGCCATCGCGCGGATATGCGCGGGAGTGGTGCCGCAGCATCCGCCCAGGATGCGCACCCCAAGTTCGGCGGCTTCGCGCGCAAATTCAGCGAAATATTGCGGCGAGGATTTCGGGTACACGATGCGGTCGCCTTCGCGCTTGGGGAAACCGGCGTTGGGCATGCCGCTGATGCAGCAACTCTGTGAATTCGAAAGTTCCTGCAGGATAGGCAACAACGACTGCGGGCCAAGCGTGCAATTCGCGCCGATCACCTGCACATTTTTGTCTTTCAGGAGCGAAGCTGCCAGAAACGGCCGAACGTCGCCGAAGGTGGTGCCTTCTTCGGAATAAGTCAACTGGGCCACAATCGGAAGACTGGAAAACGAGCGGATCGCTTCAATGGCCAGCAGAATTTCTTCAACGTAGGAAAACGTTTCGAGGATGAAGAGGTCCACGCCCCGCTCTTCCAGCGCCATCGCCTGCTCGTGAAAAATCGCGCGAATCTGGTCCGGCTCGGGGTGCCGTGCCTGAACGCCAATGCCCAACGGCCCCATCGAGCCGGCGATCAAAATTTCGCGCGAAGCCGCTTCCCGCGCTTCACGGGCCACTTTCACGCCGCGGCTGTTCAAGCGTTGCACTTCGTCGCCAAGTCCCAGGGGCGCCAGCTTGAAACGATTCGCCCCGAACGTGTTGGTCTCGATGATCTGCGCGCCGGCTTCAATGTAAGCCTGGTGAACGCGAAACACCGCTTCGGGTTCGGTGGCGTTCAATTCATCGAAACAGCGCACCGATCCCACCGCTTCATGGAGCATGGATCCCATGGCGCCATCCGCAATAAGGATGGAATCCTTCAGCCGATCATTGAAATCCTGAATTTTCACGTTTCGATTTTCCTGTGCTCTGGGCCGCGGGTGAGGATTGCGGCTAGCGTTTTTGTTCCATCAAGCCGGCAACCGTGCTCATCAAGTCGTATTTGGTGAGGATTTCGAACTTCGCTTCGTCCATCTCGACGAACACGGCGGGGTTTTCGTGGCTGAGCATGTAGGTGACGCGCTCCACCGGTGAAGAACCCGGGATCCGCGGCAGCGGCTTGCTCATCACCTCGCGCACCACCAGCTTGCGCAGGTCTTTGCCCTGAAGCGCGAGAGTAAGAATCTGGTCCTCATAAATGGTCCCGATGGGGAGCGTTTCTTCGAATACCGGAATTTGCGAAATGTCCTGCTCCTGCATGGTCTTCAGCGCGTGAAAAACAGTCTGATACGGCCGCGCAATCACAAGTTCGCGCACCTTGCCGGACTGGCGCTTGGCGTTCACCACTTCCGCCGCGGTGATGGGCACGCTCGATTCCACGTAGCCGCGTTCGCGCATCCACTCATCGTTGTAAACTTTGCTCAGATAGCGCATACCGGTATCCGGAAGCAGCGCAACCACAAAATCGTCCGGCCCGAGATCCTTCGCCAGCCGCAATGCGGCGCTCAGACAGCCGCCGCCCGACCCGCCCGTGAAAATTCCTTCCTGCTTTGCCAGGCGCCGGGCCACGACGAAACACTCTTCGTCATTCACCTGAATCACGTCGTCGAGAATATCCATGTGCATCGTGGTGGGGAAAAAATCTTCGCCGATGCCTTCCACGACGTAGGTGCGCGCCTTGGCAATCTTCCCGGTCTTGTGAAAATCAAAATACAGCGAGCCTTCCGGATCGACGCCGATAATTTTAACGTTGGGATTCTTTTCCTTCAGGAATTTACCCACGCCGCTGACGGTGCCGCCGGTGCCCATGCCGCAGACGAAATGCGTAATCTTGCCTTCGGTGTCTTCCCAGATTTCCGGGCCGGTGGTGTTGTAGTGCGCCGCGGGATTGCACGGATTGTCATACTGATTCGGGTAAAACGCGTTGGGAATTTCGCGCGCAAGTTTTTTCGCCACGCTGTAATAGCTTCGCGGGTCTTCCGGCTCGACAGCGGTGGGGCAAACGATCACTTCGGCGCCGAGCGCTTTCAGCAAATCCACTTTTTCCTTGGACTGTTTGTCGGTGGTGGTGAAAACGCATTTGTACCCGCGCACGGCAGCGACGAGAGCCAGCCCCATGCCGGTGTTCCCGGAGGTGCCTTCGACGATCGTTCCGCCCGGCTTCAGCAAACCTTTTTTTTCGGCTTCATCGATCATGGTGATGCCGATGCGGTCTTTCACGGACCCGCCGGGATTCAGCATCTCCGCCTTGATCCACATCTGCGGCTTCAAGCCCTGATTGATCCGGTTCAGCCGGATCAGCGGGATGCGTCCCACCGCTTCGAGAATATTATTGCAGCGCATAGATTGGTTTTCCGGCACCCGGCCCGAGCGTAGCCGGCCTGTGCCATACTTCCATTAAGTTTAGCACGCGGGCCAGCGGCGATTCGCTTTCCCGCCTTGCAGAGAGGGCCAAAATGCCACGCCAGAACATTGCCACCGGAACAAAGTGGGAGCCGATTGTCGGCTATTCGCGCGCCGTGCGCGTCGGCAATCACATCTGCGTTTCCGGAACGACAGCGACGGACGCGGAGGGAAAAATCGTCGGGATCGGCGATGCCTATGCGCAGACCGTGCAAATCATCAGGAATCTGGAAGCGGCGTTAGCCCGCGCGGGCGCCGGGCTGAAAGACGTGGTGCGCACCCGGATTTTTGTGACGAATATCGAAGAGTGGGAAAAGATTGGCAAAGCGCACGGCGAATTTTTTGGAAACATCCGGCCGGCAACATCCATGGTGGAAGTAAGCCGCCTGATTGCTCCCGAAATTTTGCTCGAAATCGAAGCCGACGCAATCCTCGAATGATGTAGCGGCGACCTTCAGGTCGCCCAGCCCGTAGCGCAAAAAGCCTTAAAGTTGTCATCCTGAGGCCCGCGCCGTTCGCGGGCCGAAGGATCTCAACTTAATGTCTGTGAAAGCATTCGCGGTGAGATTCTTCGCGCATCCTCGTCGGATGCGCTCAGAATGACAACTTCCCTGTTATGAGATCCGGCAGGGGGCGTCGTCTCGGTTACCACTTGGCGCGGATGCGGTACTTCAGCACCGCCGTTCCGTTGGCCTTCACCGGGACATCAAACTGCGCCGCAAACGCCGCGGTTTTCGTGTATTTGTAGGAGGAGGAAAGCATCTCCCAATCGCCGCCGATCGGTTCGTTCACCTGGACGGTGACCGGCGTGTCCTTGTGATTGCGCAGGGTGATTTCGAATTCCATCTCCCACAGCCGGCTGCCGAGGCTCTTGTAGTCCGTCTGTTTGCGCTCGCTGACCACATCAAAGGCGTTGCCGATTTTCACGGTGATGAATTCATCCTTCGGCGTGTGGTCAATGTGATCCTCACCGATGAAGAGCAGCCCGCCTTTCGAATCCTTCTGGTAAACGCGGACATTGCCCGCCGGAAGCGGAACGCCCAACCCGGCCTTCTCTTCATTCTTGAACTTATAAAAAACCATGACGGGGTCCTTCAGTGGCGAACCGGGGTTCTGCGAATTGTGATAGTAGAAGTTCTGCCCATTCACGACGAAAAGTTTCTCCACCGGGACGCCGGTCCCCTCGAGCAGGCTGATCTGCTTGGTCTCCTTGTCTTCGACGGAAGTGCGGCGACCCAGCGAATAAAGATGATACTCGCTGAAATTTTCCTGCTGGAACTGGGCCCCTGAAGCCGCGGGAACTGCTTTGGTCATCATTTCCATCGCCCGATACTGGTCGCGTTGCGGAAGACGATTCAGATCGCCGGCAACAAGTTGCAGCCGGGCGTTGCGGAAAGCGGTACCGCTGTTGTTGACGACGGTCACCCAGCCGTCGAGATCGGCGGCTTTGTCATCGCGCCCCACGGTCAAAACGTAGTCCGCGTTCCAGGATAGATTGCCCGCAAGA